>CAZRSI010000168.1:0-5803 GCA_964602575.1 uncultured Anaerolineae bacterium | reverse complement strand
CACTACAACGAATTGGGAATCAAACGAATTGGGCACGTGCAAATTCAGATAGTCTCTCTGCTAGATGTCATTGGATGACTATCTGCCGCATATGACAGCGAATCGTTAGGATTTACCGAATCTAGTGCCTTAGATTCGGTAAATCTCCTGGATTCGATGTCATATTCTCGCACGATCCAACCAGCAACACCCGAGAGGGAAGGGAGACCACCCAAATTCGTTGAATTCCAAATTCGTTGTCGTGTCCCAAAAACACCAACGGAGAGGGACGTCATGCAACGCTCGAAACCGCTGGCACGTTCGGTTCTGGTGTTGTGTGCGGTAGGGCTGGCCTTGGTGGTGCTCGTGGCCCAGATAGCCTTGCTCCGGAACCTGCCTGCCTTGGCCACCTCCCTCAACCGTCACATCATCCAGCCACTCAGCCGCACAGCCATCCGCCTGCCCGGCCACCGCGACCTGCCGGCCACCTGGGAACAGTTCCGCTCCCGGTTGCCCTCCCTGCCCACCGTCTCCTCACCCGAGGCGGTGGTGCGGGCTGCCTGGCGACAGGCGCAGCAGGCCGGCGCTTACCACTTCGCCACCCGCATCGTGCAGATCACCCATCCCGCCCCTGCCATCGCCAACGTGGGCACGGGCAGTCGGGTGGAGACGCTCTACATCGAGGGCGATGCGAACCTCACCGAGCAGGTTCTCTTCCTGCGCCTGTGGCAGGACGGCGGCACCGTCCTCCGGCCCGACAACACGCTGCAGGTGCGCGTGGAGGGAGATAAAGCCTACGGCCGCGTCGGCGACGGGGAGTGGCAGCCCGTTGACAACTTCGCCGCCACCATCGCCCCCGGCAACGACGCCCTGGGGTTCCTGGCCGGCGTGCGCAACGTACGCCCCCTGGAGCGCCTCACCCCCGAGATCCAGCGCTACCGCTTCGACCTGGATGGCCCTGTCTTCGCGGATTACATGCGCACCCAACTAGAGGAGCACCTGCGCCGGAACGGCGAGCTGCCCCCCGGCGTCTACCTCGACACGCCGGAAGCGTACCGCCAGGCCGTGGGTGAGGGCGAGATATGGATCGACGGCGACGGCCTGCCCCGCCGTCTCATCATCTGCATGGAGTTCCCCCAACAGGCCAGCGGTGAGCGCGTTGAAATCAAGCTGCAGACCGACTTCAGCAACTTCACCGGCGTGACCTTGGCCCAGGCGCCCGCTTCACGCGCTGGCTCGACTCCACAGCGCAACATCACAACTTACACCCTACGCGACCAGGTAGCGCAGGTTGGCTACGCAGCCGTGCTGCTGGGCCTGACGCTGTTGATGCTCGTCCACCGACGGTCGAAACGGGTCTACGCGGCCGTGGTGGTGGCGGTTATCATCTCTCTGGTCTTCACACCGTTGTTAAAGAGCCATAAAGTCGCGGCCTTTCTCTCCAAGCAAGTCGCCGCGCGAGCGGAGTGGGAGCGGCAGCAGCGGGATCGGGAAGCGGTGTGGAAGGCGCAGCAGGAGCTCTTTGGTTCCGATTGGGATCCTCACCGGGATCCGTTGGCGGGGAGCAGTGATCAGTGGTCAGTGACCAGTGGTTCGTTGCCATCGGCTTCATCCGATCTCCAATCCCTAATCTCCAATTTCCAATCTCCAACTTCCAACCTCCAGTCTCCCGATCTCCATTCTCCAACCTCCAACCTCCAACCTCCATCCCGCGCCCTCACCGCCGCTGACGAGCCTCCCCCCGACTCCGACGATGACGGCGACGGCCTCACCTACGCCCAGGAACTGCGCCTCGGCACGGATCCGCAAAGAAAGGACACCGACAACGATAACATCACCGACAACGCCGAGGTGCGCGGCTTCCTCTACAACGGCAAGCGCTGGTACAGCGACCCCACCAACCCGGACACCAACAACGACGGCCTGAACGACGGCGCGGAGTGCGTGGACAAGGGTGTGGACCCCGACCGAGGTGACCTCTCCCCGGAGAACAACGCCTGCCAGGACACCGACGGCGACGGCACGCCCGACCTCTTCGACCGTGACAACGACAACGACGGCGTCCCCGATCGGGTGGACATCTCCCCCTTCAGCGTGGTGTACCAGGAGGATGGCAGCGCCTTCGACGACGACCACCCCTTCCTGCTACAGGTGGACGATCTGGAAGCCAACAAACCCGTCTTCGTGGACTTCCAACTGCGCCCGGTGAACGAGGACCACCTGTGGTACGCCATGAACGTCCTCGACTGGCCCAGCGGCGACGAGGACGGCCAGATCCAGCGCAAGCGGGGCAACGATTCCACCTACCAGGACAAAGGCGATCCCTCCCCCCAGGGCAGCAATGGAGACATGCGCCTGATCCCCATGCTGGAAATTGAAATTCCCTACAAAGAGGGCCACTACGGCAACCTGCCCGTGCTGCCCGATGCCCCCGTCACCCGCACGCGGGAGATCACCTTGGGCCAGTGGCTGGATACCAGCAAGCTGTACCCCTACGGCATCGCCGTCCGCCCCCTGAACGACGACGGCGACCTGGTAGCCTATGTACCCCTGAACGTCGTGCAGGATGAGACCGGCGGTGATCGGGCCGCCTTCATGGCACGCATGCTCTACTGGCCCACCAACACCACCGACACAGGAGCCACGGACTGGGGCAAGGCCCAGAAGGTGCGCGTCGTCTGGATGGTGCAGATGCTCGTTGACCGCTGCGTGCCGCCTGAGAGCGGCTCCGGGGAGTGCCAGTGGGAGCTGGACATCCCGCAGGTGGTGCACGCCTACCCCGAGGAGTGGTACCTCACCGGCCTCTCCGTGCGCGAGGATCACGGGCTGGACATCGCCATCGCCTACGAAGACCCGGCCCAGGAGCCCTCCGACGAGGCGCGGCAGTACGACGACTTCCTCTGGGCGCTGGCCCATGGGCTCGACCAGACCTTCCTCACCGGTCGCGACCAGGATGGCGACGGCCAGCGGGACATCACCATCCCCGAGATCAAGCGTCGCTTCGACAACCGCAGCAACGCCGGCACCACAGACGTGGAGCGCTGGGGCATCCCCGCTCCCGCCTTCCAGGTAGAGACCTTCTTCTACGACCACGAGGACGGCATCGTCAACATCATGATCACGGAGACCCAGCGCATTCTGGACAGCGTCTTCACCCCCTACGTGGACAGGGGCAGCGATGCTCCCACCCTGCTCTTCGCCCAGGAATCCCGCTACCGCATGATCAACCTGGAGAACCGGGTCCTCGTCACGCAGGACGGCGATCAGCTCACCCTGCGGCTGGATCCCGAGGCCGTCCAGCAGGAAGTGCGCACGTTCCTGAGCTGGGCTCCCTATCGCTATAACCAGAGTGATCAAAAGTGGGAATCCTACCCTATCGCCGAATACCTGGACAAGCTGGAAGCGCGCCTCAAGACAGCTCTGACGGAATATAAGGATGACCCTGACTACGAGGACATCCTGCGCGGGCAGATCGCGCTGGCCCAGATGCACTACCTGGCCCTCTACAAGGGGTTGATGAGCCTGGTGCAGGTGGGGGAGGAGTTGGTCGGGTTCTACTCCACCGAGCAAAGCGACGACAAAGTGGCCAACTGGCTCAACGGCGTGCCCATCGACAAGAGCGCAGGCGTCATCTCCCGGCAGGTCTACACCATCGCCAACCTGATGGCCAAGGTGGTCAAGTACAGCAAGTACCTCCCGCACGTCAATCCCCTCACCCATCCCATCCGCTTCTTCAAGGAGCTCGGCAAATCGGTCAAATCGGGGAAGAGCGAGCTGGTGAGCTTGGCGAAAGAATGGTGGAAGACCGCCAGTTGGCGCAAGCTGAAGCTGGGCACCGCCATCATTGCGGTGACGATCGCCATTGGCACCCTGCTGACGGCTGTCGCATTCTATGGCGGCGGTGAAAGCAAAGCCGCCATGATCACCTTGAATGCCCTGTTGGTTTACGTGGCGGTCATAGACGCCGCCATCACCACCTACAAGATCGTTAAGCTCATCAAGGCCTCCGAGGTGTCCGGCAAGTTCGCCAAGATCAAAGACGCCATGAAAATCAAAGGGTTGAAATACACGGGGAAGGCCTTTGCCATCGCTACCATCGTGGCCGCGGCCGTCATGCTGGCCGCCTTCCTCATCGCCTGGGGCGTCTCCGGCGCTGATTGGGGGTCGCTGGCCTTCACCTACGGGTTGGCCACCGTGATTGCTTCCACCATCACCATGATACTCATGATGGCCATCGCCATGATCCCCATCGTGGGGCAAATCATCGCCACTATCCTATCCCTTCTGGATGCGATCTTCATGCTTGTCTGCGAGGCGCAGGATCGCGAGGCCGAGGACTTCTTCTGCAAAGGCATCTCCGGCTACGTGGCCGACGCCATCCGCTGGCTCATCTTCAGCCAGAACATCATGATCAACCTCTACGACGAGAACCGGCTGCAGATCACGGACTTCGACCAAAGCCTCCTCCACCCCGAGCTGGGCTTCAGCGTGGGGAACTCCCTGGTCCTGAAAGTAGGGGTCAAGAACACCATCAAGCTGATGGACCCCACGGACCTGAAGTGGCAGAGCGAGAAGGGCCACTACCAGACCTGGCTCGGCACACTCTACTGGTGGCAGTACAGCAGCAAGACCCTGCGCTCGTCCACTTTCAAGTACTACCTGGAGAACTCCGGCCAAGATCATCACAGCGGCCTGTCCCGGGGCCAGATTCCCGGTTACCGGTGGGAGCCGGACGACTGCAAGCCGAAGGACCAACCCTGTGTCTTGGAGGAGACCAAGGAAATTCAGATCCCTCTGAACCAGGCGGGACTCAACCGGCCGGTCTCGCTGTACCTCAACGAGGGCTACGCCGTCCCGGCCCAGGAGTGCTGGCTTATCGTGGCACCTCCCCTCTGGTACCCAATACCCGTCTGCTACATCCGCACGGAGAAGGACACGAACAACATCGACCTGGGTAAGTACCTGCATTTTGACGTCTTCCCGTCCACCCTGGACGATTTCTACTCCCTTACTGCCAAGGATGGCGGCTACGCCCTGGCCTGGGGGCAGGACACCACGCCCTCCCTCCCGCGCCTGAAGGACGCCGACGGTGACGGGCTGCGCAACAAGGCCGATGGCGGCGCCGATCCCGACGACCACGACTGGGATACCGACAACGACGGCCTCTCCGACTTCCAGGAGATCCGCAACGGCACCGACCCGGCGGATGCGGACACCGACAACGACGGCCTCACCGACCGGGCGGAAATCATCCTGGGCACCAACCCCAACCTGCCCGACTCCGACTACGACGGCCTGACAGACAAGGAAGAGCTGGACGGCTGGGAGTTCGTCTACGACTTCGCCCCCGACGGCAGCCAGCTCAGCACCTGGGTGACATCAGACCCCACCTCCATGGACGGCGACGGGGACATGTTCACTGACTTCCAGGAGAAGGTCTTCGGCTTCCACCCGCGCGTGCCCACCGACCCCAACCTGCTCACCTTCGAGTCCAGGGTCACCGAACTGAAGGTACCCCGGCTGCTCCTGCGCCTGGACGAGACGGCCAACGCCGTCGCCTTCCGGGACGACTCCGGCTACGCCAACAACGCTGGCTGCCAGGGCAACACCTGTCCGGTGGCGGGCCATCGGGGCAAGTACGGCAACGCGCCCCTGTTCGACGGCGTGGACGACTACCTGGAGGTGCCCCACCGTGACACCCTCAACGCCGGCGACGAACTCACCCTGGCCGCCTGGGTGCGCCTGGACGACCCGAGCCGTGACCAGAAGATCGTGGGCAAGACGGACATGACCCGTGGCTACCTGCTGGGCGTGGCTGGCGGCC
>CAZRSI010000167.1:0-5812 GCA_964602575.1 uncultured Anaerolineae bacterium | reverse complement strand
GGCTCAGGGAGGGGGTCGTTTTTGCGCAGCCCGTCTGGGAGGCGGTAGCCGTATATCTCGCGTTCGCCCAGACTGTAGCGATACCATAAAGCGGTTTTAGTGACGCCAGTGATGTACCCACGCACAATCACCTCCACCGGGAAGGGTTCGCACTCGCGGACAATCATCACGTTGGGATCGGGCACCGACAGCAAGTGGTTGTCCATAATCTGGCGGGTGCGCTCGAACCAGAAGGCACTGAGCTGATTTAGCACCTGGCCTTTGTAGGGCACCAGGCCCAGCACCCGGTCAAAGGCCGAGAGGCGATCGGTGGTAATTAGCACGCGACACCCATCGAGCAACGTGTAATAATCGCGCACCTTGCCGTTGCGTTTGCCACCCAACCCGGGCAGGTCTACCCCATCCAGTGCCTGGGGGATGAGAGCTTTGATTGTTTGTTTATCGAGCATGGCATTTCTCCCGCTATTTAGAGCCTATCCGAAAAACCGAGCTGTCCGGTGGCATCTTCGCCGTCAGGCGGGGCGAGGACACCCCGCTTGAGCATTTTCCGGACAGGCGCTTATTACAGTTCGGCTGCATACCTGATACCGTTTTCGAAGAGGGCCAGGCCCAACCCGCCCTGCTCTCCTCGGGTCCAGCGGGGGTGTTGGTGCGGCCAGATGTGGTCCTCAGGATGGGGCATCAGGCCGAAGACGTTTCCCCGCTCGTTGCAAATGCCAGCGATGTCCGCCACGGACCCGTTGGGATTAGCCGGATAGCTGGCCGGCGAGCCATCGGCCTCAACGTAGCGGACGGCGATCAGGTGTTTTTCCTCAAGCCAGGCCAAGGTGTTGGCATCGGCCGGCACGAAGCGGCCCTCACCGTGAGCCACTGGGCAATGGATCAGCTCATCGAGCCCACGGGTGAAGACACAGGGGCTATGCCCATCGGGTTTGAGCCACACCCAGCGGCACTCGAAACGGGCCGAGGCGTTGGAGGTAAGAGTAGCTTTGACGCCTTCCTCAGGGGGGCCAGGCAGCCAGCCGCTTTTCACCAGCGCCTGGAAGCCGTTGCAGATGCCCAGCACCGGCTTTCCCGCAGCAACGAAGGCGGTCATCTGATCTCGTAGCAAGTGGCCGATGTCCACCGCCCACAGCTTGCCAGCTCCCAGGTCGTCGCCGTAGGAAAAGCCGCCCGGCAGCACCAACATCTGGTAGTCGGCCAGCCGGCGGGTGCCGTCGCGCAACTGGTTGATGTGGACGATCTCCGGCAGGCCGCCGGCCAATTCGCAGGCCGCCGCTGCCTCCCGGTCTCGGTTGGTGCCCCTGGCATGCAAGATCAGTACCTTAGGCCGGTTAGCCATAGGAATCTCCTACTCAAGAACCTCGCCAGGCCGATTTCAGTTCCTCTACCCCGACCCGGACGATCTGCTGCCCCCTCAACCCTCGAATACGAAGGATGCCCTCGACAGTGGTTTTGCCCAGGCAGCCCCAGGGCAATCCCGCCATCAACTCCTCAAAGGCCCGCTGCTTCCCAAGGTGCACTTCCACCACGAAACGCCCGCTCGATTCGCTAAAGAGCAGGCTGGCATCTTCATCGAGATCCGGCGAGCGCGGAGCAGTCTGTAAATCCAGATCGGCCCCCAGTCCGCCGGCCAGGGTCATCTCGGCGATGGCCACGCCCAGCCCTCCCTCGGAGCAATCGTGGCAGGCTGCTACCAGGTCAGCCCGCATGGCCTGGTGCAGGCGGCGCATCGTTTCGATGGACCGATGGACGGGGCGGGGAACACTGTTGCCCAGCGCGCCATGCAAACGGTAGTAAGCCGATCCACCCAACTCCGGCCGGGTCTCTCCCACGATGTAGACCAGGCTGCCTGGGGCTTTGAAATCCATGGTCACTGCGCGGCGGATATCGGGCACGATAGCCAGAGCCGAGATCAAAAGGGTCGGGGGAATGGGTGTCTTGCGCCCCTCAGCGTCCACGAACTCGTTATTCAGGCTGTCCTTGCCGGAGATGAAGGGGGCGCCGTAGCACAGAGCGGCATCGTAGCAGCCCTGGGCAGCCCTGACCAGCCCGCCCAGACGGTCGGGGAGCGATGGATTGCCCCACGAGAAATTGTCCAACAGAGCCGCCCGGTCCGGGTCCGCCCCGACAGCCACCGCGTTGCGCAGGGCCTCGTCCACGACGGCCCAGGCCATAGCGTAGGGGTCAATCAGGCCGTAGAAGGGGTTTATGCCACAAGAGATGGCCACTCCCCTCCAACCCTCTGTCTCCAGAGGTTTCAACACGGCAGCATCCGAGGGACCGGCGCCGTCTTTGCCGACGAAAGGCTTGATCACCGTTGCGCCCTGTACCTCGTGATCGTAGCGCCGGACCACTGATTCTTGGCTAGCAATACCAGGCCAGGCAAGCAGGCGCTTCAACTCTTCGGTTAGGTCGCTTCCCAAATCCAGCGCCGGCTCCGGGAAATGAGATGGCCGCCATTCCGCCTGGAGGTGCAAGCGGGGTGCCCCACCATGGAGGAAGGCCATCGCTATCTCGCCCACTACCTTATCACCATAGCAGAGCCGGAGTTGCTTGTCGTCGCTAAAACGGCCGATGACGGTCAATTCGACATCCCGGCCGGCACAGATCTCCCTCAATCGGTTCAGCTTTTCGGGAGGGACGGCCATGACCATCCGCTCCTGGGCTTCTGAGAGCCATATCTCCCAGGGCCTCAGGCCGGGATACTTCAGCGGCACAGTGGAGAGGTCTACCTCCACGCCGATTTCCCTCCCCATCTCTCCAACGGCAGAGGCGAGGCCGCCGGCGCCGCAATCGGTGATGGCGTGATACAATTTTTCATCCCGGGCCCGAAGCACGGCATCCAACACGGCTTTTTCGACGATGGGGTTGCCAATTTGCACTACAGTCCCTGCTACTTCGCTGGTGTCGTGGTAGAGTTCGGCTGAGGAGAAAGTAGCCCCATGCAATCCGTCGCGGCCGGTCCGCCCGCCGATGACTACGCAGAGATCGCCGGGCTCAGGCTGCCGAGGGTGGCTTCCCCGCGGGGCCAGCCCGACACAGCCACAGAAAACCAGCGGGTTGCTGATGTAGCCGGGGTGATAGAGGATGGCCCCGTTGACCGTGGGGATGCCCATTTTGTTGCCATAGTCTTCGATCCCGGCGATTACCCCGGCTGAAACACGGCGGGGGTGCAACACCCCCTGGGGCACAGCCTCTGGAGGCATGTCCTGAGGCCCAAAGCAAAGCACATCGGTGTTGGCAATGGGCCGGGCCGAGACGCCGATGATGTCCCGCACCACTCCGCCAACGCCGGTGTTGGCTCCGCCGAAGGGCTCGAGAGCTGAGGGGTGATTGTGAGTCTCCACCTTGAAAGAGAGTTCGTATTGATTGTCGAAGGCGATGATGCCGGCGTTGTCCACAAAAGCGGAGAGCACCCACGGGCGGGCCAGCCGTTCCGTGGCGGCGCGGATATAGCTTTTCAACAGGCCATCAATCTGCTGTGTCTGGCCATTTGGCTCCCGGTAGGTAATCATGGCCCGGAAGGTTTTGTGGGAGCAGTGCTCCGACCACGTTTGGGCAAGGGTTTCGAGTTCCACATCGGTGGGGTCGCGGCCCAGGGCGGCAAAGTAGTCACGGATGGTCTTCATCTCCTCAATGTTGAGCGACAACAATCGCGCATCGCTGATGCGTTTCAACTCCTCATCGGAAGCGTCGCGCAGCGCCACCGTCTCCACCACATCGCTGGGCTGGGCGGGAGGGGCAAAGGGAGGCTTTAGATAACCTAGGCGGTAAATGTGGATGAGCTCGTTGCACAGCAATTCGCGCGCAATCTGATGCACACCGGCGGTGGTCAATGGGCCATGGAAAGTGTAACGACGGGCAGTAGCGGCCTGCTGGAGTTTGACGCCAATGGCTCTTGCTCCCCGGATCAGGCTTTCGGCCACGCTGTCGGTGACGCCGGGTCGCAAACCCACTTCCAGAGCCAATCCGTCGTCCTGGGGCTCAGGCGGGTCGTCGTCTAACCTGCACCAGTTGTAGCCCTGCACAATCGGGTCGGCTAAGAGGTGTTGGCACAGAAGCTCCACGTCGCTGGAGCTAAGGTCTCCACGCAGGAAATAGAGGTCGGAAATGGAGACTTTTTCAGGGGGAACGATGCCTAAACTGGCGATCTGACCCTTAAGTTGCTCTGCCCGGCCATCGGACAACCCTGCTTTCCAAGAGACCTCAACACGAAAGTCCATGTCTCCTGTTCAATCCTCCCGATGGCTCACGGTGATGACTGGGTCTGATAATTGGGGGCCTCTTTGGTGATGATCACATCGTGGGGATGGCTTTCGATCAGTCCAGCATGTGTAACTTTGACAAAACGGGCTTTCTCGCGCAGTTCTTCCAGATTGGCTGCACCGACGTAACCCATGCCGGCCCGCAGACCACCCATGAGTTGATAGAGGTAATCGTGCAGTCGGCCCTTGTAAGGCACCAGACCTTCGACTCCCTCGGGCACCAGCTTGCCGTGGAGTGAGTCCACGCCGTAACGATCGCGGCCGGGCCCTTGCATGGCCCCCAGGGACCCCATGCCTCGATAATCCTTGAACTGCCGTCCCTCGTAGAGCACGACATCGCCGGGGGCCTCGTCTAGTCCAGCCAACAAGCTACCCAGCATGACAGTGTCTGCTCCAGCCGCCAGGGCCTTGACGATGTCGCCGGAGTATCTGATGCCACCGTCGGCGATGAGCGGAATGCCGGCCTCTCGCGCCACTTGAGCGCAGTTGGCGATGGCTGTGATCTGGGGCATGCCAGCCCCGGATATCACCCGGGTGGTGCAGATGGAACCAGCTCCAACTCCAATCTTGACAGCATCCGCACCGGCAGCGATAAGATCTCGGCACCCCTCGGCCGTGACCACGTTGCCTGCGATAACCGGCCGCTCTGGACAGATGGCTTTGATCCGCCCGATCCCCTCTATGACGCCTTTGGAGTAGCCGTGGGCAGTGTCGATCACCAACGCATCCACCCCAGCTTCGACAAGAGCCGAAACTCTCTCCTCTAGGTCCTCCCCCACGCCGACAGCCGCGGCCACCAGCAGCGCCCCCCGCTCATCGGTGGCCGCGTTTGGGTAGTCTATCCTCTTGCGGATATCTTTGACGGTAATCAGCCCCTTGAGGATACCATCTTCGCTGACCAGCGGGAGTTTCTCGATGCGGTGTCGTTGCAGGATGGCTTTCGCTTCCTCCAGGGTAGTCCCCAGTGGCGCCGTAATCAGGCCATCGGAGGTCATGTAGTCTCGAACCTTCTGAGAGAAATCCCCGACGAAGCGAATATCCCGATTGGTGAGGATGCCGACCAGCCGGCCGTCTTCTTCGACAATAGGCACTCCGGAGATGTGGTAGCGGGCCATGATCTCCTCTGCTTGTTGGAGGGTAGCATCGGGTGGCAAGGTGATGGGGTCCACAATCATCCCCGACTGGGAGCGCTTAACCTTGTCCACCTCGGCTGCTTGTGCTTCCACAGTCATGTTGCGGTGAATCACGCCGATGCCGCCTGCTCGCGCCAGGGCAATGGCCATCCGCGCCTCAGTCACGGTATCCATAGCGGCTGAAAGAACTGGGATGTTGAGCCAGAGATCGCCAGCCAGGTGTGCTTTAAGGTCCACTTCTGAGGGCAAGACTTCGGAGTAACCGGGGATGAGGAGAACGTCGTCAAAGGTGAGCGCCTCATGGGAGATAAGCTGTGGGTCCAGCATGCCTCTCTCCTTAGGTCAAATATGGTTTGTATGAATTATATCACATTCTAACCTATGACGCAATTGTTGCCTCTATACTTTTCC
>CAZRSI010000166.1:0-5850 GCA_964602575.1 uncultured Anaerolineae bacterium | reverse complement strand
CCTCGCTCTCCCGCAGTGCCTCCTCCGCCCGCTTGCGGTCGGTGATGTCTTGCAAACTGCCCTCGTAGTACAGCACGTGTCCCTCGGCGTCGCGGACGACCTGTGCGTTGTTCTCCACCCAAATGACGGCCTTATCACGCCGATACAATTGTGTTTCGAAATGACGCACAGCGCCCTGACGCTCCATCAGTTTTTGCCATCGCTGGCGATCCTGGGGATCCACATAGAGGTCAGTGGACTTGATGGCCATCAGTGCCTCCCGGTTGGGGTAGCCCAGCATTTGCGCCAGGGCGGCGTTGGCTTCCAGAAAGCACCCGTCGGGCGTGGTGCGGTAGAGACCCAGAGGGACGTTCTCGAACAGCCTGCGGTAACGCTGGTGCAGTTCCAGGGAGAGCTGCCGCGTCTGCAGCAGGGCCTCCACTCGCGTCTGCAATTCCATCTTCTCCAGTGGGGTCATGATCAACTCGTCCACCGTACGCCACAAGTGGCGGGTGACGTAGCGCACGTCCTTGCGGGCGGTGACCAGGAGAAACGGCAGGAGGACAGGCTGCTCGGCTTCTTTCCGCGCCTGCACCCGCTCCCACAGGCGGTCCAGGGCCGGCCCGTCCAGGATGCCCAGGTCAAACGGCTCGTCCAGGGCTTGATCGGTGTGGGCTAACGTCACCTGGTACTTCTGTCCCAGCCACTCTGCCAGCAGGCGGCGGTTCTCTTTGTGGTCGAGAAGAAGGAGAATGTGGTGCATGGTTGTCCTCCATTGCGGCGAGGAGACTACAACGAATTGGGAATAGAACGAAATCTCAGTGGGGGAAGGTGTCCTCACCGAGCCCACCCTCCTCGGTCGGGAGACCTTCGGCGATCAAAGAGCAGGATCCCGAAATCCAGAACGAAAACGCCAGCTTCAGGTCAGGTGCCTGAGGCTGGCGACGATAGTCCTGGCCACGGCAACCGTGACCCAGGTACATTATAACACAATATTGTAATCTCCGCTACTTCTTGCAGACCCTGAGGGTTTCCAAAACCCTCAGGGTCTGCACACTTTTCGCACATGAGCCTGGCTATTTCGTCACTACGATGGGCGAAGGTGTCCTCACTGAGCCTCCCCGTCTCGGTCAGGGGGTCTTCGGCGATCAAAGGCTGTCTTGCAGCTATTTTGCAACAATGTTCACCACCCGCCCGGGCACGTAGATGACCTTCTTGACCTCCAGGCCTTTAAGGTGGCGCTGAGCGCCATCGCTGGCCAGGGCCAGTTCTTTTGCCTCCTCCTCGGTTATATCCACAGGTACTTCCAGCCGGTCTCGCAGTTTGCCGTTGACCTGCACCACCAGGGTGAAGACCTCTTCAGCGGCTAGTTCCTCGCTCCACGTCGGCCAGCTCTGCTGATGGACGCTGTAGGGGCGGCCCGTGCGTGTCCACAGCTCTTCGGCAATGTGAGGGCATGGGGGAGCCAGCATCAACAGCAGAGCCTCGATGGCTTCCTCCCAGGCCTCGGTGTGGACGACCGGCGTCTCCTTGGCCTTGATCAGGTAGTTGTTGAATTCCATCAGGGCAGCGATCATAGTGTTGAAGGCGAAGGCTTCCATGTCTTCGGTGACCTTCTTGATAGTTTGGTGGGTCTTGCGCCGCAATTCAGTGATCCCTTCCTCTGTGGCCTGACCTTCTACCTCAGGTTTCGGTTCCAGCACCACCTTCCAGACGCGGTTCAGAAACCGCCACACCCCCTCGATCCCCTGGCTGTTCCAAGGTCCTCCCTCCTCCCAGGGGCCGATAAACATCAGGTAGGCACGAACGGTATCAGCTCCATACTGGGCCACCACGTCATCGGGGTTGATCACGTTGCCCCGGCTCTTGCTCATGCGATAGCCGTCGGGACCCAGGATGATCCCCTGATTGAACAGACGCAGCATTGGCTCGTCAAAGTCCACCAGCCCCATGTCTCGCATCACCTTGGTGAAGAAGCGGGTGTACAGCAGGTGCATCACAGCATGCTCCACCCCACCCGTGTACTGATCCACCGGCAGCCAATAGCGGCCCACCTCGGGGTCGAAGGGGCCTTCATCATAATCCGGGCTCAGGTAACGGTAATGGTACCAGGAGGAGCACATGAAGGTGTCCATGGTATCGGTTTCTCGCTCGGCGGGGCCGCCACACTTAGGGCAGGTAGTGTAGCGGAATCCCTCGTGGAGTTTGAGGGGCGATTCACCAGTGGGCGTAAAGTCTACGTCGTCGGGCAGCAGCACAGGCAGGTCTTCCTCGGGGACGGGCACAATCCCGCACTTTTTGCAGTAGATGATGGGGATAGGCGCGCCCCAGTAGCGCTGGCGGCTGATCAGCCAGTCGTGCAGTCGGTAGTTGACGGTGAACTTACCGATGCCTTGTTCCTCCAGCCACTCGGTTACTCTCTTCACCGCCTCTTCACCTGGTGTCCCGGTGAATGGGCCAGAGTTGATCATGGTGCCGTGCTCGTCGTGATATAGTACGTCGCGGTAGAACTCCTGAGCCCACAGCATTTCCATCACCGTGCGCTTGTCGCGCACCGCTGGTTTCAGCTCTTTACAGCGAGCCAGGATCTCGCGGTCGGCGTCCACAGAGTTGAACTCGCGCACGCCGTCGTCGAAGATGAAGACCCACCGGCTGCCAACGACCTCGTTCCAAGAGCCAGGCTTAATATGCTCCTGGGCCAGTGCGATGTAGCGATCCACCTGGTTCTTGTCCAGCGTGATGTACAGCGAGCCATCTCGTTCCTCGAAGGAGATGCCGGCTTCGGTCAGCGCCTGGGCGAAGCCTTCCTTCATCGTGCCTTGCATGGCGAGGGATTTGGCCACGCCGTCGGGCCGGTCGATCACGGGGATGATGGGCAGGCCGAACTTGAGGGCGAACTCGAAGTCTCGTTCATCGTGGGCGGGCACGCCCATGATGGCGCCAGTGCCGTAGGTCATCAGCACGTAGTCGGCTATCCAGATGGGGATGCGCTCGCTATTGACGGGATTGATGGCGTAGGCTCCGATGAACACCCCGGTTTTCTCCTTGTCCACGGCCAGCCGCTCGATCTCGCTCTGGCGGGCAGCCTGGTGTTTGTAGGCCTCCACCGCTTCTCGGTACTCCGGCGTGGTTAGTTTGTCCACCAGGGGATGCTCCGGGGCCAGCACCATGAAGGTAGCACCCCACAGGGTGTCGGGCCGGGTGGTGAAGACCACGATGTCTGCCCCCCCTCGGCCCCCCCCAACTCTGGGGGGGAAGTCTGCAATTGGAAAGGTGACGTTGGCTCCTTCGCTGCGGCCGATCCAGTTGGTCTGCATGGTGACCACTCGCTCCGGCCAGTCTATTTTGGAGAAATCGAGCAACTCCTCGGCGTACTCGGTGATGCGGAACAGCCACTGTTCCAGCTCTTTCTTGATCACTGGCGTTCCACAGCGCCAACAGCGACGATCCTCCCCCACCACCTGTTCCCGGGCCAGGGTGACGTTGCAGGTGGGGCAGAAGTCCACCGGGGCCTTCTTTCGGTAGGCCAGGCCGCGCTTGTAAAACTGGAGGAAGAACCACTGAGTCCATTTGTAGTATTTTGGATCGCAAGTTATGACCTCGCGGTCCCAGGCCCACATAGCGCCCATGGAGCGAAGCTGTTTTCGCATACGCTTGATGTTGTCGTAGGTCCACTTCTTGGGGTGGATGCCGTGTCGGATGGCGGCGTTCTCCGCTGGCAACCCGAAAGCATCGAAGCCAATGGGGAAGAAGACGTTGTAACCTTTCATGCGATAATAGCGGGCCTTGGCGTCACTGGGCGTCATAGCATACCAGTGGCCGACATGGATATCGCCTGATGTATATGGAAGCATGGTCAGAAAATACCATTTGGGTCGCGATGGGTCCTCCACCGTCCGGTAGATTCCATCGGCCTCCCATCGCTTTTGCCATTTGGGTTCGATCTCTTGAGGAACATACTTCTCAGTCATCCGTGCACTCCTTTCCGAGTTTGCTCTTTTTAGGCAAGAGCCCCCTTCGCCTCAGGGACGAAGGGGGCCTCTCCGCGGTACCACCCTGCTTGATGGCTCAGTAACCAGCCTGATCACCGCTCACTGATAACTGATCACTGGAACTTGGTGGAGCTGAGGGGACTCGAACCCCTGACCTTCTCAATGCCATTGAGACGCTCTCCCAAGCTGAGCTACAGCCCCACGCTATCCATCCACTCTAGAGCGAGGTAACGGTCGCTACTCGGCAACGGCTACTTTTAGATTTCACCGTTGCGGCTCCCAGGCGAGTTCGGCCTTGAACACTGATGCACTGAGAAACACTGAAAACACTCGGTGGCACCGGCGCTCCCCTTTGGCGCCTTGCCAGGCTCCCACCCTTGCCCGGCTCTCTGTGGGGATGGCCTACTACTCCTGTTCACGGCCTTTTCCATCTCGATTGTAGGGGCACACCCTCTGCGGGTGCCCAGGGCAGGCGCAAGGCCTGCCTGCAGCAATATTATACCACAGATTCGCAATTCCGGCCAATTTATACTGCCAGGAATCCCCCATCTACTGGTATCGCGGCACCATGGACATAGCTGGATAGATCGCTGGCCAGAACCAGTGCCATACATGCCACTTCATCTGGCTGCCCAAACCGTCCAATAGGCAATCGCCACTTGAACTCGATGCCAGTCTTTATCAGATCAAAATCGAAGCGAAATATCCCCTGCGCAGCTTTGCTCTTCGTCCCGGGAGTGACTATCCCCCCAGGCACTATGGCATTGATTCTGAAACCATGCTTGCCATATTCCTTAGCCAGGGATCTTGTCAGAGCAATGACACCGGCCTTGCTCATGCTGTAGTGAGCCAGGTCTTCTTTGAATGCCACGAGGGCCTCTATAGATCCTACGTTGACAATCACCCCTCCGAGTTTCAGCCGTCTGCTAATCATCTTTTGGCACATCCAGTAGACCGAATCCAGGTTTGTCTCGATGACCTTCTTGTAGAAGGACTCGTTCACATCTAGGAACTCCTTGAAGGGATAGATGCCAGCATTATTCACCAGGATGTCCGGGCTATACCCCTCCAGCTTCTCCCAGAGCCTGTCTATCTCTTCCTGTTTGGAGATGTCCGTCTGGTGAACGTTCACCTCCGTTCCGAAACTCTCCAGTTCCTTCTTCGCCGCTGCTAGCTTTTCGCTGTCAATATCCACCAGTTCCAGATCGGCCCCGGCTTCGGCGAAGCGGTAGGCAATAGCCTTGCCAATGCCCGCCGCCGCGCCCGTGATAAGGGCTCGCTTTCCCTGCAAAGAGATCAGCTCGGATAGCGTCCTTAGTTCTGCCATAGTTGATCACCTCTACTCCTCTATGATCTTGGCCAAGATGCGCTTCCTGCGACGTCCGTCGAATTCCCCATAGAATATCTGTGCCCACGGGCCGAAGTCCAGGCGACCATCGGTGACCACCACCTCGCGGCCCATGATCTGCCTCTTTAGGTGAGCATCGCCGTTATCCTCGCTGGTGCGGTTGTGGCGATAGCGGCTGATGGGTTCGTGCGGAGCCAGCTCATCCAGCCAGTCATTGTAGTCCTGGTGCAGGCCGGGCACATCGTCGTTGATGAACACCGAGGCCGTGATGTGCATGGCGTTTACCAGCACTATTCCTTTCCTGATGCCGCTCTCGCGGAGACACTCCTCAACCTGGGGGGTGATGTTGATAAAGGCCCGCCGGCTGGGAACGTTGAACCACAGTTCTTTTCGATAGCTCTTCATTAAAGTTATGCCCTCCTTTTCCTCTCCCTGGGTCAGGGCCCCACGCCATACACTTCTAGCAACTCCGTGTTAGCTTCCGGCGCGACAAGCAGAACGTTGGTACTGTGGATTGATAACATTGCGCAT
>CAZRSI010000165.1:0-5871 GCA_964602575.1 uncultured Anaerolineae bacterium | reverse complement strand
GATGAATCACCGGGAGTATTTCGACCGGATGGCAGCCGAGTGGGATGGGCTGCTGGAAGAAGAGACATTAACCCGCCTGCGGGAGATCGTGGCCAAGTTGGAGATCGAGCCGGAGGCGGTGGTGTTGGACGTGGGATGCGGCACGGGAGTGCTCTTCCCTATACTCTTGGAGAGAGTGGGGCGGAAAGGGCGCGTCGTGGCACTGGACATCTCCGGCGAAATGCTCAGACAGGCACAGGCCAAGGGCTATCCCGTAGAGTGTGTGCAGGGCGATGCGCAGGGCCTGCCTCTACGGGATGGGGTTTTCGATTGGGTCATCTGCAACTCCGTCTTCCCCCACTTCCCCAATAAGCTCCGTGTCCTGCAAGAGATAGGCCGTGTGCTGAAGGAGGGAGGTCGGCTGGTCATTTGCCACACTGCCAGCCGGGAGATGGTCAACGAAATCCACCGTACCATCGGAGGGGTCGTGGCCCATGACGTCATTCCCCCTGAAGATGAAATGCGGCGCTTGCTCCAAGAGGCAGGCTTGGACGAAGCCGTGGTGCGGGATGAGCTTGACCGCTACCTGGTTTTAACCCACCGAAGGAGGTGATGTCATCGGAGAGATAAACACTGAGAGGACACAAGTTAGAAGATATCAGAGGACACTGCATGCTTTTCGAAAGGAGAAAATCAAATGCATATCCCAGATGGATACCTCAGCCCGGCGACCTGCGGCGTGATGTACGCCGCGGCAGCGCCCTTCTGGTACAAGGCAGCCGAGTAAAACCGTACCTCTCCTGTCCATCTTCGCCGCCTTCTCCTTCACCATCATGATGTTCAACGCTCCGGTGCCCGACGGTACCACGGCCCACGCCGTCGGTGGAGCGCTGATGGCCATCATCCTGGGGCCTTGGGCGGCGACGATCGGCGTCTCCATCGCCCTCCTGATCCAGGCCCTCTTCTTCGGCGACGGGGGCATCCTGGCCTTCGGAGCCAACTGTTTCAACATGGCCGTCGTGCTCCCCTTCGTCGGCTACGCTGTCTATCGCGCCATCAGCAGCGATGCTCCCCTCAGCTCCTCGCGCCACTGGATCGGGGCAGCCGTTGGCGGCTACGTGGGCATTAACGCCGCGGCCCTGTGCGCGGCTATCGAGTTCGGCGTCCAGCCAACCCTCTTCCACACCGCCGATGGGACGCCGCTCTACTGCCCCTACGGCCTCTCACAGGCCATCCCGGCCATGATGTTCGCCCACCTGACTGTGGCCGGCTTCGCTGAGGCGGTGGTCACAGGAGGGATGGTGGCCTTCCTGCAGCGAGCCATGCCCTCGCTGATGGAACTGAGAGCTAAGAAGGAGGTACCGGCATGAGAGGGATAAACAAGTTGTGGATCGGCTTGGGGATACTGGCACTACTCTCCCCGCTGGGGCTGTTAGCCTCCGGCACAGCCTGGGGCGAGTGGGGAGCCGATGAGTTCTCCGACATGCTGGGCTACGTCCCACAAGGATTGGCGAAGTTCGCCGAGATATGGAGCGCTCCGCTGCCCGATTACACCATCCCCGGCCTGGGGGATGTGCCAGGCTACATCCTCTCGGCCATCGTAGGCATGGCCCTGGTCATCATCCTCACCTGGGGGCTGGGACAACTTCTGGCCCGGGGAGAGGGTTGAGGTGGCGCGACCCTGGGAATCCTGCGGGAGGTTGCCAACCTCCCGCAGGGATTTCGTCGCCAGAACGCTGGCCGAGATCACCGAGGCCATCGAGCGGACGGTCTTTGCCACCCGTTATGCCCGCCTCCCTGGGCTGCTGCAGAGGCTCGACCCACGGGTGAAGGCCATCACCTTCCTGGCCTTCCTTCTGGCCACTGCCATGACCCATCGCCTGGAGACCCTGGTGAGCCTCTATCTGCTCACCCTGCTCCTGGCCCTGGCGGCCAGGATCCCCCTGGGCTTCTTCATCAAGCGGGTCTGGGTCTTCATCCCCCTCTTCGCCGGGGCCATCGCTCTGCCCGCCATCTTCAACTTCATCACCCCGGGGCGGACACTGATCACCCTGGTCAGCTTCTCCGACCCCTGGCGGTGGGGACCTGTCCACCTCCCCAATGAGATCGCCATCACCGAGCAGGGGATACGGGGGGCGGCCCTCCTTGTCGCCCGCGTGGCCACCTCCGTCTCCTTCGCCGTGCTTCTGGTCCTGACCACGGAATGGATGCGGCTGCTGAAGGCCCTCTCGGCCCTTCATTTCCCCCAAGTGGGCATCCTCATCCTGGGGATGACCTATCGCTACATCTTCCTCCTCCTGCGGGTGGTGGAGGATGTGTTCCTGGCCCGCAGGAGCCGCACGGTGGGGCGCACCCATATCAGAGAGCAGCATCGCTGGATCGCCGCTCGGTTGGGTTTCCTCCTGGGCAAGTCATACCATCTGAGCAACGAGGTCTACCTGGCGATGCTCTCCCGGGGCTGGAATGGTCAGGCGCGCCTCCTGGACGATTTCCGCCTGCGGTGGAGAGATGTGGCCTGGAGTGAATTTGTCGCCGGCGTGATCCTACTGAGTGTTCTGTGGGAGAGGCTATGAAAATCTTCGAGCTCAGGGAGGTCAGTTACAGCTATCTGGACGGCATCCCCGCCTTGCGAGAGGTCAGCCTCACCGTCACGGCAGGGGGGAGGGTGGCCATCCTGGGGGCCAACGGCTCGGGCAAATCCACGCTACTTAAGCTCTTGGATGGCCTCTACTTTCCCACGGCGGGTGAAGTCAGGGCCTTCGGCATGCCGTTGACGGAGAAAGTGCTCCGGGATGAGGCTTACGCTTTTCGCCGTCGGGTGGGGCTTGTCTTCCAGGACCCCGACGTGCAGCTCTTCTCCCCCACCGTTTGGGACGAGGTAGCCTTCGCTCCGCTGCAACTGGGGCTTCCGAGGGAGGAGGTCGTGGCGAGGGTGGAGGGGGCCCTGGAGGCCCTGGGGATCGAGGGCCTGCGGGACAGGGCGCCGTACAACCTCAGCGAGGGGGAGAAGAAGAAGGTGGCCCTGGCTTCCATCTTTTCCCTCGACCCTGAGGTGTGGCTGTTGGACGAGCCGACGGCCAATCTTGACCCTCGCACCCGGGGCTGGGCGATTGACTTCCTCCTCTCGCTGGCCGAGCGGGGGAAGACGCTGGTGGTGGCCACTCACGACCTGGAGATCGCCGACATCGTGGCCCAGCAGGTCTATGTGCTGGGGGAGGACCATCGCCTGACGGCTGAAGGCCCTCCTCAGGAGGTTTTGGCCGACGACGAGTTGCTGCTGCGTACCAACCTAATCCACCAGCACCGCCATCTCCACGCCGGGGTCGAGCACCGCCATCCCCACCGCCACTGGGAAACCCATCCTGCCTGAACACAAGGATTTTTCAGACACGCGCTAAGGAATTCTCTCCACCGATTTGTACGATATGTCATGGAGAGCAACGACCTGATCTGCCAACTCTTGTATCCTGATCAGGCTATCGTATGCCTGCATGGCATTGGTGTGAATGGCTGGAGTTATGGCCCGCACTCCCATCTGCCTCAATTCTTCGGGCGGATATAAATTCTCTAGGATCGTGCACAGCCCACAGAGACAGACGGTTCCTTTTTCTGTCTCGATCAACACACTCTGCCCGCCCGGAGTATGGCCTGGTGTGTGAATAACGCGGATTCCTTCCAGCACCTCCTTATCGCCATCCACTACCTCCAGCCTGTCTCGAGGCAATTCGACAAACCAACCGGCTTGTATAGGATGTGGATTGGCCGCGAACTCCAGCTCGGATTTCTGGACTACGAACTTCGCGTTCTTGAACTTCTCCGCATCTTTGGCGTGGTCTGAATGAAGGTGGGTGATAATAACCATGTCTATGTCATCCACGGTTAGCCCAACCTTCTCCAGTTCCTTTTCCGCGGTAGAGACCTGCTTCGATGGGAACCCCGTGCTGTTCAGGTAATCCGCAGAGCAGCCTGTGTCAATCAGGACGTTCTTGCTTGCTCCCTCGACCAGCCAGATGTAGACGCCAAGAGAGATAGGTGTCCCCATGCCCATCAGGTAGGTCATCAGAGACTTGTCGTTGGTCTCCTCCACGATCAGCATTGGTCTGAAATGCATTTTGTCACCTCCCAGAATCTTAATGTCTCTTGACGACGGTATCACCGCGAGTTGAGTCTAGCGCATCAATCCGCAGTAGGCATCACCCCCTTTGAGGCAACAATTAGCTCTAGCCCCTCACTAATTCCTCCGTCAACACCTCTCTTGAAATCAGGAACACCGGGTTAGCGACACGTTCCAGCGACTTATCGAGTCTGGCCTGGAAGGCTTCGTCATAGAAGGCTTTCTCAAAGGTTTCCTGGTCGGGAAAGTAGAGCTCGGTGATGTACTGATAGGGCGGGGGTCCTTCGCGGCTGGCGAAGACAGCATAAAAATCGGTCTTGAGCAAGCCAGGCATCTGCACGTTTGCTTTCTGGTGTGGCCCAGTGCGCCACTTGAGGAACTCTTCGTGGTCTGCACCCGGAGGCAAGTTATAGAGCACGGTCAATTTAATCATTTTCTCACTCCTTCATGGCTTTACAATGAGCGCGCGGTCTAACCCGGTCAGGCAACGGCATTCCCCTTCCGTTACGACCACGATATCCTCGATACGGATGCCAAACCGCCCTTCCAGGTAGATCCCCGGCTCAACTGAGAACACCATACCAGGCTCCAGCACCGTGGTGCTATCAGCCGAAATCCAGGGTGGTTCGTGCATCTCCATTCCCAGTCCGTGGCCGGTACGGTGAGTGAAATACGGGCCGTAACCCGCCTGCTCAATCACTGCGCGAGCGGCTCGATCCACATCACAAGCTCGCGCGCCGGCCACGGCCGCCTCGCGGCCACGGCGGTTAGCTTCCAGCACGATCTCGTGGACAGCGCGGACTTCGGGAGGCGGCTCGCCCAGGTGAACCACGCGCGTCACATCCGACTTGTAACCATTCAAGGTCGCCACGATGTCAATGATGATCGTGTCGCCGACCTGCAAGCGACGGTCGCCGGCCTGGTGGTGAGGGAAGGCGCTGTTTGGCCCTGAGGCCACCAGGGTGACATCAACCGCCTCAGCCCCATCCTGGCGGAAGTAATTGGCGATTTTCTCGGCCACCTCGCGCTCAGTTACGCCCGGTTGACAGGCATCCACCCCGACCATCATGGCGCGGTCCGCCTGGGCGGCGGCAAGTGCCAACAGCTCGATCTCCCTCTCTGACTTACGCATGCGCAGTGCGGACATCAAGTCCGCGCTGGTCACGCAGCGCTCAGGGCTGGCCACCTCTTGCAGAAGAAGCAAGGCGTCAGCGCGCATGGCAGGGTCGGCTGCCAGAACAATGCCCGGCTTCGTACCAAGCGCACTGAGCGCCTCAGTTAGGGCCTGGCGGGGTCCAGTAGCATCGCTCCAGCGGATCGTTTCCATGCCGGTACGGGCCTCGATCTGGCCGGCGGTGAGCTCAGGTGCCACCAGCCGAGTGCCCTGGCGAGTAATGAGCAACAGGCAGGGCCGCTCATCCGCCAGGGGGGCAAAGCCAAGCAAGTAGCGCATGTTGGGCGTCGGGGCGATGGCCACCAGGTCCACTCCGGCCTCCGCCATTTGCGCTTGCAGCCGACTCAGTCGTTCAGCCGATTCGTCTGGACTAATCATCGAGCACCTCCTCCCTTTCGATACACTCCGTTACTCAGGGCAAACCAAAAATGTACAGCAGCATTCACATTATCAAGCATACACTAAAATGGGGTTTTAGTCAAAAAAATCCTTCAGAGTTCTCCCGAAGCGGCAACAAATGCATTTCGCTTTCGGCAAGCTGACAAGGGTTCGCTCAAATTGAAAGACATTTGCGCCAATCAACAGCTTGACGGGTAGATTGGGC
>CAZRSI010000164.1:1473-5921 GCA_964602575.1 uncultured Anaerolineae bacterium | reverse complement strand
TCCCTCGTGGACACCCTACTAGGCCCATATTGAACAACATTGAAAGCCCGTTTCGTGCCTTGACTATCATTGTGTGAAAGGGGGCGGAAGAACGCCCCCCTTCACCTAATGGCTATGGCTCGGGGGCCAGGATTCGAACCTGGATTTTAGGATCCAAAGTCCCGCGTCCTGCCGTTAGACGACCCCCGACTATTATCAGTTTGTACCACGAGACAATGACAGCGAGGGTGGGCTTCGAACCCACAACCTTCCGGTTAACAGCCGGGTACTCTACCAGTTGAGCTACCTCGCTACATCATTTCTCAAGTGGGCCGCGCGGGACTCGAACCCGCAGCTCACGGCTTAAAAGGCCGTTACTCTGCCACTTGAGTTAGCGGCCCACTAACATTATAACCTACTTCCTTAAAGTTGTCAAAGAGGGCAAGGTAGGCTATAATACCCCTGAATCTGCGTGCTTCGATGTTCAGTCCAGCAGAAGCAGAGGAGAGATAACGGAGAATCTATGCCTACTTTACCGCAAGTCTTAGCCAAACTCTCGCTTCTAACCACCACGCCGGCTATCATCGGTTTGGTGGTTACTGCCAGCGTCATCGTGGTCGTCAGGGATTGGCGACTTTCGCTGGCAGCGCTGCTGGGGCAGTATGTCCTGGTGGGCCTGCTGCTGATGCGGCTTATCCAACCCCAGGTGGCCCTGACCAAGGTGCTTATCGGCGACCTGGTGTGCGTCATCCTATACCTGACTGGATGCCTAGTCGGCCAGGACGAGAAAGGATCAACTTCAGAGCAAGGGAACGCTGATGAACGCCCGCCACTGAATGAGACCTCGCTGGTGGATTTCGCCTTCCGCCTCATGGCTACCCTCTTTGTGGGGCTGGCCGTCTACGGCCTGTCGAGGCGCTACCCCCTGCCTGAGCTGTCCCCCGACATCGGCTTCGCCTGTTACTGGCTGGGCTCGATGGGGCTTTTGACCCTGATGCTAACCGAGGAGCCGCTGAAAGCCGGCATGGGGCTTTTAACTTTCATGGCCGGCTTCGAGTTGTTTTACTCCCCATTGGAGCGCAGTCTGAGCGTGGCTGGCTTTCTGGGGATAGCCAACCTCCTGATCGCCCTGGCCATTTCCTATCTCGAAGCATCGAGGGCTGAACAGACGCCCCAGGGGGAAAAAGGATGATGGCTGGCCCTCTGCTCTTAATCCTCTTGCCTCTGGCTTCGGCCCCCATCGTTTTTCTCCTGCGACGCTGGACACCATTGGCTGCCCTCCTCGCCTCGGCCACGGCATTGGCTATGGCCGGCCTTTGTTTAGGCCTGCCCCTCAACCGACCGATTTCTGTGCTTGGCTGGCAGGTAGCACTGGGCCAACCGATGACGGTACTGGGACGAGAGTTCGCTCTGGGGGTTGCCAACAGCCTGGCCCTGGGCTTCCTCTGGCTGATAGCAGCGATTGCTTTCCTCTTCGCCTGGCGCATCCCTCAGGGCAGCCTGTTCTTCGCCCTGGGTCTGGTTATCCTGAGCCTGCTGGGCGCGGCGGTGATGATCCGCCATTTCGTCTTCGCTGTGCTTTTCCTATGGGTCGCCGATCTCGTCATCGTGTTCCTCGTTCAAGGCGAACAAGAGGGCCTCAGGCAAGGCGCCCTCCGCTACCTGGTGATGGTGAGCCTGGCTGTTCCTCCCCTGCTGACCGCCCTCTGGCTGATTGACCTCCACGCCGTCAATCCCGATAACCCAGCCCTCCTCCGCCAGGCCGTTGTTCTGCTGGGCATAGGATTCGCCATCCTGCTGGCAGTGGTGCCCTTCCACGGCTGGGTCTCGGCCCTGGCCACCGATGCTCCACCTATAGTGACCGCCTTCGTCCTCACCGCTATCAATACCGTGGTGATCCTGCTGATGCTGAACCTGCTGCAATCCTACTCCTGGCTATCTGAAGACCCGCAAGTATTTCGACTCCTGCGCCTGGGTGGGGTCTCGATGGCGGTTGTGGGTGGGGGACTGGCCCTGGTTCAACGGAGTTTCGGCCGCCTTCTGGGCTATGCCGTCTTGAGCGATATGGGATGCACCCTCATGGCTTTGGGCATCGCTTCCCCCGCTGGCCTCACCGCCGCCCTGCTGCACGTTGCGCATCGCTCCTTAGGACTGCTGCTGGCGGCCATGGGGTTGGCGACGGTGCGTCACCAGGTTGGCGGTGATTCATTTGGTAGCCTAAGTGGGGTGGCCAGGCGTTTGCCCATTGCCTCGGCTGGCCTGGTGCTGGGCGGACTGTCCCTGGCGGGGATGCCACTCACTGCCGGCTTCCCCAGCCGGTGGGCCATCTACCGCCTCTTGCCTGGGCAGGAACTGGGCCTGGTCATGTTGCTATCTGGAGGGGCTGTGGCCCTGGCTTACCTGCGCGGCCTAGGCACCCTCTTGGGCTCCAGCACCCAGAGCCAGGTGAAGCGGGAGTCCATCATGGCTTCCCTCATAATCGTGGGTATGATCGTCCTCTGCTTGGGCCTGGGCATCTTCCCGCAGTGGCTGCTATCGGCTGTGCAGCGGGTGGCTGGGAGTTTCAGCTTTCTGAAGTGACTGGTGGTCTTCTGAGAGGCGCGGGAACTCTGGGGAACTCGAAGGAATTAGGGTATTCAGGGTGTAATGTAGTCACAATCAGTAGACCACAATTGCTCATGGCGGATTGCCAAATCCGCCCGCCAAACCGCTGGATCTGGCGATCCAGCGAGAGCAAATTGTGATGTATTGACCTGGTATTATGTAAAGGGTGTACCGAAGACCAAAATGGTGGAGCCCCGCGTGCAGGAACTGGTCCAGGCGGGATTGCTGGCCTGGAACGAGCGAAAACTGGCCCCTATGCCGCCGGTGGTGCGAACGCGCGGTGAACGAACCGTTGCCGACCTGCTACTGGAGGATCGGGAAAGAAAGGTTCTCTACCTAACGGATTCATGGAGAAGGTAGATCTGAAATCCAAGTTTCTGGGCGGAATGGTGGGGAGTGCCCTGGGCGATGCCATTGGCGAGTTGGCATTTCAGGGTCTGGAAGAGGAGGGCTTGAGGGCAACGATAGCGCAGAGCGACGTCCTCGTTTACACCGACGACACCGCTATGGCTATCGGCCTGGCCGAATCTCTGGCCCAGCTTGGGCGGCTCGACCAGCAATACCTGGGAGACACTTTCAGGGCTAACTTCAGGCGTGAACCCTGGCGGGGATACGCTATGGGCCCGCCCACCGTTTTCGGCCTGGTGGAGAGGCGTGGGATGTCGTACGCAAAGGCGGCCCAGAGCCTGTTCGGTGGGCAGGGTTCGTTCGGCAACGGGGCGGCCATGCGTATCGCGCCGGTCGGGCTGTTCTTCCACGGCTCGCCGGACCTGTACGAGCAGGCCCGCCTGTCGGCGTCGGTCACCCATGCCCATCCCATTGGCGTGGACGGCGCGGCGGTGCTGGCCTGGGCCGTCGCCCAGGCGGTGAAGCTGGACCCGCGAAAGTCGTTTCCGTTGGAGTCCTTCGCCCAGGGCCTGGTGGATTTCGCCCGCACGCCGGAGATGCGGAATAAGATGATGCTGATTAAGGCCCTGATTGGTGAAGATGTCTCTCCCTCCGATGCAGCCCGGCGCTTGGGACGCAGCGTGGCCGTACACGAATCACTGCCCTTCGCCCTCTACTCCTTTCTACGCCATCCCAATTCCTTCGAGGACTGTCTCTTCTGTGCCGTCCTGCACGGCGGAGACCGGGATACCCTGGGTGCCATGGCCTGTGCCGTCTCAGGAGCTTACCTGGGCATCGAAGCCATCCCCCAGGCCTGGCGGGAGAAGCTGGAGAATCGTGAGCACATTGAGAAACTGGCGTTGAAGCTTGCGGAGACGCATGAGAAGGAGTGAGCTCCGTCTTTGATCGCTCGCCGAAGGCCTCCGACCGAGGCGGAGCGGGACCTTCAGCGATCAAGTCAAGCGCCCCGCCATCATGCGGTTGGGCACTTGGTTATTTGATCCGCTACTCTTGCTGTTCTACTCGAACAGCGGCACAAACTCGAATCGGCCCACGTCCACCAGTCCCCTGTCCGTGAGCTTCAGCGCGGGGATGACGGGCAGGGCCAGAAAGCTCATAGCCATGAAGGGGTCACGCAACTGTGAGCCCATTTGCTGAGCCACAGCCAGAAGCTCGCTCATCTTCTCTCGCACCGCCTCCAGGGGCTGGTCGGACATCAGGCCGGCGATGGGCAGCGGCAGGCGAGCCCGCACCGCGCCATTTTCCACCGCCGCCAGTCCCCCGCCCATATCCGCCACGGCGCGAACTGCGGTCATCATGTCCGCGTCGCCCGTGCCCACCACGATGATGTTGTGGGAATCGTGGGCCACCGAGGAAGCGATGGCCCCCTGCTTCAGGCCGAACCCCCGCACAAAGCCCAACCCCACATTGCCTGTGCCCTTATGGCGCTCGATGACGGCTATCTTCAGGATGTCCCG
>CAZRSI010000164.1:0-1373 GCA_964602575.1 uncultured Anaerolineae bacterium | reverse complement strand
AGACAACCAGATCGGCCCGATAGCCGGGGGCGATAGCGCCCCTATCGCGCAGGCCAAAGCGCTCCGCTGTGTTAATGGTAGCCATCTGAATGGCCGTGATGGGGTCTAGGCCCTGGCCGATAGCCATTCTCACCAGGCTGTCAATGTGGCCTTCGAGCCCCCCCTCAATCCCCCCCAACTTTGGAGGGGAAGCGGCGGGGTGGCGGTCGTCGGTGACGAACATGCAGCGCCGGGCGTTCTGGGGGGTAACTAGAGGCAGGAGGTCTTTCAGGTTGCGGGCCGTCGTCCCCTCGCGGATCATGACGTACATGCCCAGGCGGAGCTTCTCCCGCGCTTCCTCTAGGGTGGTGCACTCGTGATCCGAGTTGATGCCCGCGGCGACGTAGGCCTGCAGGTCCTGGCCTGACAGGCCAGGTGCGTGGCCGTCGAGGGGGTGGCCAGCGAAGGCGCGGATCTTGTCCAGCACCTCCGGGACGCCGTGTACCACGCCCGGGAAGTTCATCATCTCTGCCAGGCCCAACACGCGAGGGTGATCGAGCAGCGGGACCAGGTCGTGCGAGAGCAACTCGGCGCCGGAGGTCTCCAGGTGGGTGGCCGGCACGCACGACGGGGCCATGATGAACACCGTCAGCGGCAGCCCCTCTGAGGCGTCCAGCATGTAGCGGACGCCTTCGATGCCCAGCACGTTGGCGATCTCATGGGGGTCGGCGACGACACTGGTCGTACCGTGGGGCACGACGGCCCTGGCGAACTCCGGCGGAGACACCATGCTGCTCTCGATATGCACGTGGCCGTCAATGAAGCCAGGGCAGACGTATCGCCCCTGGAGGTCCATAGTCTCCCTGGCCTGGTAATCCCCCAGGCCCACGATTCGGTCGTCAGCGATAGCGACATTGGTCTCCATGATCTCATGGGAGAAGACATTCACCACTCGCGCGTTCCTGAGCAGCAGGTCCGCCTTCTCCTCTCCTCGTGCAAGCTTGATTAGCTCTGATAGTTCCATATGTGTTAGTCTCCGCGTTGGTGCTTTGGATCACGAAACAAACGAACGGCTGCGAAAGGCACGAAACCTTTCGCGCCTTTCGCCTGCTTTCGGGTCATTCGTGGTCCAAACCCTCCACCACCTTCCTCTCCTCCTCCGTCAACCCATACAGCCGATACACCAACGCATCAATCTCCCCATCCGTCCTCTCGATCTTCCTCTCCCTCTCCACCGCATCTTTGAGCCGCTTGTTCAGCTTCAGCATCCTCTCCACCAGCGCCACCAGGTCATCGTGCAAGGGCATTCTTGTGCCTAATGATTTAGGTCAGCGAGGCGATGAACTCAGAAACCGCCTTGGCCACGACCTCCGGTTTCTCCAGCATGACCATAT
>CAZRSI010000163.1:0-5940 GCA_964602575.1 uncultured Anaerolineae bacterium | reverse complement strand
AAGCGTGCTGCCAGCCGACTGCTTTCGAACAGCACGCTTCTCCAACTTCTGTCTTCGGCAGCCCGGCCATCATATCAGTGGTCAGTAGCCAGTGATCAGTGATCAGTTATCAGTAAGTCAGTTATCAGACCACTGTTACTGATTACTGCTCACTGCTCACTGATTACTGTTCACTGAAACAGACCCGTGGCTTTGCGCCCCCACCTTTCGATGGGTTTGCCACTTTCGGACCTCGTTATGAAATTGGTAACGAAATCCTATTTACATTATAACAAATTCACTTGCTCGTGTCAAGACCTCATAGCACAACTCGGTTAAGATAGAGTTAAGATTCAGAATATGATTGGTCAAGAGCATTTCAGGTGAAAGCATCTGGCTTCACCGCTTGCCTGCCTTTTTCATATCAACAAAGATCGCTATCCAGGCCCCAAGCATGGCAGCAATGACAATGGGTGGGGCAACCAGTTTATAAGGTGTCTCGGCCATGAAATGATACACGAAACCCAGAATCACTGCCTCAGTGAGATAGATGACGCCCAACGCGATGAGTAGCGATAGCCCACAACCGATCTTTTTCCTCATCCCACTATCGCATTGCGCCTATCATGGTGTACATGGGCATAATCACCGAGACGGCCAGGAAACCCACCAACCCACCCACAAATAGCATCAAAGCGGGCTCCATCATGCTGGTGAGAGCATTGATCCTGCGATCAGCCTCCTCCTCATAGAATTTGGCCAAAGTCTCCAGGTTCGAGTCCAAAGTACCTGTCTCCTCGCCGACCCGAACCATCTGGGCCAATAGACTGGGAAAAACTTTTTCCTGTCTCAAGGGCTGGGAAAGGCCATGTCCTTGCAACATTTCCATGCGGACCCTTTCAATGGCTTCCCGCAGAATGACGTTTCCCATCGTTTCCACCAGCAGGTTCATGATCTCCGCCATAGGCAACCCCGCCCTCAGGAGGATAGACATGGTATGACAAAGCTGAGCCATACTACTTTGTATGGTGATAGAGTTGATCACTGGGATTTTCAGCAGCAGTATATCTTTCTGCCGTCGGCCAATAGGAGTCCTCAGGTACAAAGCCAGCAGAACAACAAAGAGTACAGCCCCGGTCATCAATTGAGTCTGATGGGCCGAGGTGAAGTCAGTAACAGCGATTAGTATCCTGGTGGTCAGGGGCAATTCTACGTTGAACTCGCTGAACAGGCCCAGGATACCAGGAAGGGTAAAAGTGATCATTAGAAACACCACGCCGATGGCCAGAGATATAATGAAGGCCGGATAAGCCATCGCCCCACGCACTTTGCGGGTTAGGTCTTCTCGCTTCTCCATATAAGTAGCCACCTGTCTCAGCACCGTCTCCATATTGCCCATCCGCTCCCCGATCTCCATCATCCGGCTGTAGATGGGAGGGAATACGTGCGGCTGCTTCCTCAGCGCATTGGAGAAGGTCTCACCTTCCTGCACATCTTCGATGACCTTCTCTAAGGCTCTCTTCAGTGGTTTGCTGGCGCTCTCCTCGGCCAACATCTGTAAGCCAGACAGGATGGTGATGCCCGACTCGATCAGAGTCGCCAGCTGGCGGCTGAAGACAATCAACTCGCGTGGCTTAACCCCGAAGAAAGTCGGCATCAGAGCCGCCAAATCGGCTCGCGGTCGCACCGGCTGGAGGCTGACAATGATATAATCCGATCTCCAAAGGGCCTCCTCCGCTGCCGCCTCGGTGGGCACATTGAGCACTCCCTGTACCCGTTCTCCAGTTCTCGTGTAAGCAACGTACTTGTAAGGCATGATTCCCACCTAATCAGCCAATCACAAAGACGTTCCGCAATACCTCGCTGGGTGTGGTGAGGCCAGCCCGTACCTTCAGCATCCCATCGCGCCACATGGTCACCATACCCTCTTCAATAGCCTTGGCCTTGATAGCATCGGTGCTGGCCCCTTGCAACACCAGACGCCTGATGGCCTCGCTCATCACCAGAATCTCGTAAACACCCATCCTGCCGTAGTAGCCTGTTAGAGCGCAGAAATTGCACCCTTCACCATAGTAGAATTTGGTGCGCTTCTCTCCCAGTTCCCTCTCGTAGGCATGTTGCTCTTCCTCTGTCCCCTCACGTAGGACGCGGCAGTGGGGGCAGACTCGGCGCACCAGACGCTGGGCGATAATGCCCACCACCGCCGAGGTGATCAGGAAAGGCTCGACTCCCAGGTCCATCAGCCGAAAGAGAGCTCCCACCGCGTCGTTGGCGTGTACTGTGGACAGCACCAAGTGCCCTGTGAGAGCTGCCTGGATGGCGATACTGGCGGTCTCCGTGTCGCGAATCTCACCCACCAGAATGACGTCCGGGTCCAGACGCATGATGGATCGCAGGCCACGAGCAAAAGTGATGCCAGCCTGAGGATTGACCTGCATCTGGTTGATGTTTACGAAGCGGTACTCAATAGGATCCTCGATGGTAATGATATTGCGCTCTTTGGAATCCAATTGGTTGATGGTGGCATAGAGAGTTGTCGTCTTGCCCGAACCCGTGGGCCCGCTGGCCAGGATCATGCCATAGGGAGAACGGATGAGTTTCTTGTATGTGGCTAAAGAATCCGGAAGGAACCCCAGTTCCGAGAGATCCATGATGGAGAGGGATTTATCCAGAACGCGCAATACAGCCATCTCTCCCCACGAGGTGTCCGCTGTGGCCACGCGGATATCCACCTCCTTGCCGTCCACGGAAATAGCAAAGTGTCCGTCTTGAGGACGCCTGCGCTCGGCGATATTCATATTGGCCAGGACCTTTACCCTGGAGATCAGTGGTCCATGGACGCTCAAGGGTAAAGAGAGAGTTTCGTGCAAAATCCCATCAATACGATAGCGGATGCGCAGGCGGTCTTGCTGTGGTTCGATATGGATGTCCGAAGCCCGGTCTTTCACCGCCTGAGAGATGAGCAGGTTCACAGCACGCACAATTGGGGCCTGAGCGATGAGCTCGGAGCTGATCCTCTCCTCCGCCTCCACGCGCTCTGGCATAGCAACGGGAATGATGTCGCGGATCTGCTTCTCGATCTCGCTCAGGGCCCGGTAGTGAAGATTGATAGCTCCCCGGACATCCATGAGCGAGGCGCGCAATGGCTTCACCTCCATCCTGGAGATGGCGCGGATGTTCTCAATGGCGTATAAGTTGTTGGGATCAGCCATGGCCACCACCAGGGTGCCGTCTTCAACGCGAAGAGGTATAACATCCCACCGCCTGGCCAGCGATTCGGGAATCAGGTGCAAAACCTCGGGCGCGATTTTATAGTCTTTGAGATCCACAATTGGTAACTCTGTTTCCCCGGTGCGTTTGGATATCATTTCCACGATAGAATCTATATCGAGGGGTTTATAAAGAACCCCATCGGCACCTGCTAGCAGAGCCTCGGATACCAGGCCCTCGATGGCAGTGTGGCCGGCGATGATCATAGCGGATATCTCAGGGTCAACGGCCTTGATCTCCCGCAGAATCTCCACCCCGCTCATGCCCGGCATCAGGACGTCTACCAATGCCAGATCAAAGTGCTGCTTCTTTACCGCTTCGATAGCTGTAGGGCCATCCGATGCCGTTACGACATTGAATCCTTTCTCCTCCAAGATATCCAATAGCGTATCCAGCAGGTTACGATCGTCATCCACAATCAAGATAGTGGTTGCTTTCTCGCTCAACTTACCGTCCCTTTTCCTTTGCAAATCCTGAATTCTATCCATCATTTATGATTATACCATAATAAGCCTCTATGAGCAACTCGTACCTACCACAGGGCCTGCACAGCAGGTCGGGGGTGTGGGGGGTGTCCCCCAAATATCCCCTTTTCTCGTCGCCAGTGTGGGGCATTGGCTCATTAAGCCCTATCCTGAACAGGAAAAAGTGGGGTTGAGGGGGTGCCCCTCAAGCTCCCCAGGCTTCGCTGCGCAAGCCCGGCAAAGCCATAAGTTGACAACTAGGGCATATATGATATACTTTTCTCACTAATTACCACTTAACCCAACTCGAGGAGACGAATGATGCCGATACCAGATACAGCCAGGGAGATCATCGAGTCCATGCCCAACGCCTTTGTGCCTGAGAGGGCCAAGGGGCTCAAGGCCACTTACCAGTTCGAGCTGAGCGGCGAAGGAGGCGGCAACTGGGTGATGGAAATCGCTAACCAGCAGTGCCGGGTGAGGGAAGGGGTTGCTGATAAGCCCGATGCGACTATAAGCCTCGCTGCCACCGATTACGTGGCCCTGATCAAGGGGGAACTCGATCCTATGGGTGCCTTCATGAGAGGCAAGCTAAAAGTCAAAGGCAACATGGGACTGATCATGAAGGTTCTCGACCTCTTCCAACGATAGAGGAGGGGAAATGAAGCTGATCGTGAACCCCGTAGCAGCCAACGGTGCGGTGGGTAGGAACTGGCCGCGCGTTCGCGATTTTCTACGCGCTGAGGGCGTCGAGTTCGATGCTGTCCTCACTGAGGAACCAGGACATGCCATTCATCTGGCTCGACAGGCCCTCGAAGAGGGCTACCGAACTATCGTGGCCGTGGGTGGAGACGGTACGGTCAACGAAGTGGTCAACGGCCTGGTGGTGGAGGGGTCTGTAGACCCAGAGGTGGCCCTGGGTATCATCCCCTGGGGCACAGGAGCCGACTTCACACGTACGTTGGGTACTCCTCGTAATTACATGGAGGCCGGCCGCAGATTGCTGCGCCTGGAAACCCAATCCGTGGATCTGGGGAGGATAATCTGCCTTCGCGAGGGACAGGAGGTAGAGCGCTACTTCATCAATGCGGCCGGCCTGGGCTTCGACGGCGAGATAGCTGAGCTAGCAAACCGCTTTCCCAAGGTCCTGGGAGGCACCCTCACCTATCTGGTATGCCTGTTTATCGGTCTGGTGACCTACCGAAACAAGAATGTAGAGTTCTCCTTCGATGGCCAGCGTGTGAGAGGGCGGATCAATTCGGTCATTGTATGCAACGGGCGCTACCTGGCTGGGGGCATGTTTGCGGCGCCAGATGCTTCTATAGAAGATGGCATCTTCGACGTGGTTATCCTGGGCAACTTGAACAAACTGGAGGTCGTGGTGAACATACCCAAGATATATAAGGGCACTCACCTGACCGTTCCCAAGGTAAGCCTATGCCATGCCAAGGAGATCCATGTTGAGGCCCAAGAGCGCATGTTCCTCCAGGCCGATGGGGAGCTGGTCGGCGAGGCGCCGGCGACTTTTCAGATCGTCCCGCAAGCTCTGCGAGTGTTGGTCTGAACATTAAACGCCAAACAGAAAGACGCGGAGGGTTATGAGTGGCTTGGCGAGAGGTTGACCTGATGGTGGCAGGTGGCATCGTGCTTACGGCCGACCGAGGCTGGAACATCTACGACCCAGGAGCGGTGGCCGTGAACGGGGGAGCTATCGTTGGCGTGGGGCCACGCCAGGAGGTGGAGAAAGCCTATCGTGGACGAGAGCGGATTGACGCCAGCGGCAAGCTGGTCATGCCTGGACTTCTCAATGCCCACACCCACGCCCCCATGACTTTGTTTCGCGGCATCGCCGACGATGTTCCATTGGAAACCTGGCTGCATGAGTACATCTGGCCCGCTGAGGCCAAATGGGTGACCCCGGATTTCGTGCGCCTGGGTACCCAACTCGCGGCAGCGGAGATGGTCCGCTCCGGCACGGTCCTTTTCTGCGATATGTACTTCTTCCAGGATGAGGTAGCTCAGGTGTGCAAAAATGTCGGGCTGCGCGTTGTGATCGGCGAGGGGTTGGTGGATTTTCCCAACCCCGATTATGAAACGCCCGAGGAAGGGCTACAACGCAACGAATACTTGCTTCAAAAATGGAGGGACGACCCCCTGGTGGTTCCTTCGATCCAGCCCCACAGCCCTTATGCTGCCTCAGCGGAGTTATTGCAACAGGCCAAGGAGC
>CAZRSI010000162.1:4559-5941 GCA_964602575.1 uncultured Anaerolineae bacterium | reverse complement strand
CCATTACGCCCAAAAGGTATTGATCCGCTCCCTTGATCTCGTGGGCGTATAGCTGAATAAATGGTCAAAACAGGGCCATGGGAAATGAGGTAAGAGCGGAAATGGCAATCCATCTCCGAAGGTTCCCCCTTCCCTCGAAAAGGTGACGGAAATCAGCGATGAAGCCGAACCTGGTTTCCGCCTCAGCGGGTTGTCCCCGTTGAGGTTCGCGCAGTTGGGCAACCACAAAAAGAAAAATAAGGCCATAACCCGCGAACTGGAGATAATACAAGGGCCGAATGCCTTCAACCGTCATGCCTCCGAAAACTGTCACCAGGTAGGCGCTGATAAGAGGCGAGATCATGCCAGCTATCGAAGCCAGGGTGCTACAAACGTTCTGCGCCGTCACTCGATCTCTGTTTTGTACCGAATCAGCGCAGATCACCCTGCACCCTGTGTTATTCATGCTTACGGCGATGGAAGCAAGAACAGCCGCCGCAACGAGGAATCGCCAATCAGGTGCCAGCGCGTAGAGCAGGCTCCCCCCTGCTGTTAAGACGACCGCCAGCAGGAAAAATCGTTTGATGCCGTGGCGATCCATCAGCCATCCTACGGGTGCAGAAATGAGGGCGCTGACCGCGCCACCCACGCTGCTGAGAGACCCCAGTTGCACAGCATCGGCCCCCAACCCCACAGTATATATCGCAGCGTATTGACTGGTGAGGCCGGCTAGAAACTTGTCCGCGGAGAAGCGCGCCACGCCCACCCGATAATTGTGTTTCTGCCTGTAAATGAAATTTCCGATCCTCCCGGTTACTCTACCGACTATATTCACTTTATCCCCTCCCACAGACAACATAATCCCGATAGCGGAGCGTATCGGCATCGCCGTGAGCATAAGCTTCGTGCCACCCTTCAGGAACCGGCATCTCGTCGTACAATTACTCGCGTCGAGCCTCGAGCAAGCAGCGGGGGCGCCCCATGAAATCCGCGGCGCAAATCACCCGATGACCTGTCTCGGACGACAGGCGATCCAGCCAGGTGAGCCCTTCTTCGCAGCGCAGCAAGTGGTGGTCGAGGATCAGCGTGTCCACGTGACGGGCCAACTGCCGCGCGTTTCTCCATGCCCCCCACCGCCGCTTCGACGAAAGCCACCGAAGATAAAGGGGCGGCCCACCAACCAGCACGATGTCCGGCCGCCAGGCCAGTATCAACGACACAGCCTCGCTATCGAGAAGTTGGATGTCCGAAGCGTGCACGAAAACGGTATCCGCGTCCTCAATGCGGGTCATCATCACCGTTCCAAGTTTGCCATTCCGTTCCCCGTGTGGCACGGGCAGCGAAAAGGCCAGAAGCCCATCGTTTTGCCCTTCTGCGTTCGGCAAGTCTCTGCCCAACACCGT
>CAZRSI010000162.1:0-4459 GCA_964602575.1 uncultured Anaerolineae bacterium | reverse complement strand
GGGTAATTCTTCTCCCACGCTACTTTACATCATTCGGATTGCCTCCAGGGGGCAAGCCACGACACAATACTCATAGCCAACACACATGTGCTGAACGATCTCAGGAAGCTCATAGGGAGCTTCCTGCTTTATGACTTTGACTGGGCACGCTTCCACGGCGGCACAGATACCCCCCTCGCATTTCTCAGGATGACACTTACTATAGTCCAATACGGCCACTGGCCTTCTTGGCTCACTCAGCCTCACCTTCCCTTACCTCCTTCTTGCCCTCTTCAACTCTTCCTCCAATTCATCCAGCCGTTGAACCATCGCTGGTTTCACTGAGTGGGCGGGCCATCGGCGCATTAGATCCTCTATCTGCTTTTCCAGTTCCTTGATTCTATCGTTCTTCTCGCCCATTGTCAAACCTTCTCTAGCTTCTCCGCCCCCAGCAGCCGCACGTAGCCCCACAGGAAGGGAGAGCTGACAAAGTTACCAAACCCTTGACGGGCCAGCAGGTCCTTTAGGTCCAAAGACAGGAACTCGCTGGCCAGTTCACATTCAAAGTGCCGGAAGGCCCAGCGGAAGGGAAACCACTGGCGGTCCAGGTCGAACTCGTCGTAGTCCAGGATCCAGAGTATGCCGCCCGGCTTCAGGGCCTGATGCACGTTGGCAATCACCCGCTCCTTGTCTTCGTCTTCGAAGCCATGCAGAGTGAAGGAGATGAATGCTTTGTCGAACTCCTCGTGGAAGGGGAGCGGTTCCTCGATGCGCCGGTTCAGAAAGGACACCTGAGGGTAGGCCCGGCACCGCTGCTGCGCCTGTCGAAGCATTTCCTGGTTGATGTCCACCCCGACGACTCGTCCGGTGGAGTCCAGGGCCCTTACCATCACGCAGATATTGCGCCCAGTGCCCGATCCCAGGTCCAGGATCGCGTCCCCCCGGCGGATGTCCATCCGCTCGATGGCCTGCTCGATAAAGGCCTGATAGCGCCCCACCAGGAGCAGGTCCATCATCAGGTCGTAGTGACGGGCTGCCCATCCTCCAACTTCGACATGGCTACGCTGCGACATAGTGCTCCCTCCTCACCCACTGATCATCACCCACTGATTGGAAACTTGGTCCAAAGAAGGTGCTTGGCGCCTCGGCATGCAGGTAGAACAGATGGGCTCACCGGTGGAACCAGAGATCTGAAGCCCAATGCCTTACCTCCCTTATCGTCCTCGCCGGCCCCTGCCCCGCCTTCTTCTTCGGCGCAGGCCTCGTCCTCTCATGCCAGAAGCGAGGGGAGAGCTGCCAGGCACTCCCACAGCAGGACTGACATGCCCCTGGCTCAACCGACGGTCCAGGGCATTAAGCAGATAGCCCGCCAGACGGGGAGCAACGTTACGGCCCAGAAAGGTCAACGCCGCTCCTATAGCAGGCACGGCCCTGGTTCGCAGGGAAACAGGGGCCGGTTGTGGCTTGATCCGGATGGCCTCCGGCGCCGGGCGCACGCTGGGGACCGCCGCCCGCTCTCCAACCGGCTCCCTCACGGCCAGCATGGCCCCAGTGGGGCAGGCCTCTACGCAGGCCTCGCAGTCCGTGCACTTCTCTTGGTTAACCTGGGCCGTGCCTCCGACCAGGCTTATGGCTCCTACAGGACAGACTCCAGCACAAACGCCACAACCAACACACTTATCAACATCAACGTATACCATCTCGCTCACCTCCTTGGTAGGGGTAGGTCTTGCACCCGCTCAGGGCGACTGCAAGGGATCGCCCCTACAACCGGATACGGATACACCAAATTCAAATAGCCTTGGCGGCCACAAACCCCTCTCGGATAGCATCAATGAGCTTGCGGGGATAGCGGGCGTCGCCGATCACAACAGGATGAAGGTCCTCAAGCTCTTGCGCCAGCTTAGCCAATGGCCTTGCCCCCCGTGCCATCACCACCCGGTCGGCGGGAATCAGCTTTCTCCTTCTCTGCTCGTTCCGCACCACGACGCCACTACCAGTAATCTCCTCCACCTCTACCTCAGTTATGATCTCCACACCTTCTTCCCTCAGCTTGCGCAGGAGGTAATCGCGATAGAGGGGCTCGAGGCGGTGGCCGATCGTCTTATAGCGCTTGAGGATGGTGACGGCGTTTCCCTGGACAGCCAGGTACTCCGCCGTCTCCAGCCCCAGCATCCCCCCGCCGATGACGGCGATGCGCTCGCCTGCAAATCGCATCCTTTCGGCGAGCAGCGTCTGGGCCACCACCACGTTCGGCCCGTCCACGCCGGGCACATCCGGGACGGCAGGCTCGGAACCGGTGGCGATGATCACCACATCCGGCCGCAAGGCCCGCACCATCCCCGCATCAACCATCTCCCCCAGGTGCAACTCCACGCCCAGCCGGGGGAGCTCGTGGGCGTAGTATTCCATCACCCAGTCGAGCTTCTCCTTGCCGGGCGGGACGGAGGCGATGTTGAGGGCACCGCCAAGGCGATTCTCCTTCTCGTAGAGAGCTACCTGATGCCCACGCAGGGCCGCCACTCGGGCGGCCTCCATCCCCGCCGGGCCGCCGCCGATTACAAGAACTCTCTTCCTCACCTTCGCCTGGCCTATCCGCGAGAAATCACTGCCCTTGCCCACAGCCGGGTTGAGCGTGCAGCGCAAAGGCGCATCCTCGACGTGCCTGGCCACCACGCACTCATTGCAGCCGATGCACTTCCTGACGCTTTTCTCCTCGCCAGCCAGGGCTTTGGTGGGCCACTCCGGGTCGGCGATAAGGGCCCGGCCGAGGGCAACGAAATCCGCCTTTCCCGCCTGCAAAATCCCCTCCGCAACCTCCGGCTCACGAATGACCCCCACGGCTATCACCGGGATATTGACCGCCCTTTTGATCCCCTCGGCCAGGTAGGCCCGCCATCCCTGGGGGTAAGGCATTGGTTCCAGGCGTTTCTCTTTGCCTCCCATCCCGAAATCGGGATGGATGGCGTCGGCGCCTGCCTCCTCCAGGCGGTGGGCAAACCACTGGCCATCCTCCAAAGTAATCCCGCCCTCCAACAAATCCTCGGCAACCAATCGCACCATGACGGGGAAATCCCCCAGATAGAGTTTGATGCCTTCTACTATCTCCAGCAGGAAGCGCAGGCGATTCTCACGGTTGCCGCCGTAGTCATCCTGGCGCCTGTTGGTGAGAGGGGAGAGGAATTGATTGATGAGCAGGCCATGGCAGGCCTGCAGCTCCACCGCATCGAATCCCGCCCTCTTAGCCCGCCGTGCTGCCTCTGCGTACTTTCCGACCACGTCCATGACCTCCTCCCGGCTGAGCGTCCTGGGGATGAGGCCATCCTTAGACCTCGGCACGGCCGATGGAGCTATGGGAGTCTGCCCCTCGGTGAAACGTAGATCAGCATTCATCCCCGGATGGGTCAATTCCACGGCAATCAGCGCTCCGGCCTCGTGGACGGCGTCCGTCAACCGGCGCAAGCCGGGGATGAAAGCATCGTCATCAATGCGGGGCTGGGCCGCCCCGTGCCGGCCGAGAGGGTGGTCAATGCAGACGTTCTCCACGGTGATAAGCCCGACCCCGCCCTTGGCCCTCTCGGCGTAGTGGAAGATCAACTCATCAGTCACCGTGCCATCTTCACCCGCCAGGTTGGTGGAGATGGGCGGCATGATGAGCCGATTCTTCAACGTCATCGTCCCGATCAAACCGGGTTCAAACAAGACTTGGAACATTCGTCCCTCCAATCGGTGCGTGGTGCTACACCACACCCTCCACAAATTCTACCTGGCAATCGCCTGGCAGGAAGATGCCCGCTGACACCTCCATGGCTTTCAGGATAGCGGCAGGCACGATGCAACTGTTGCGGCATACATGCTTCGTGGCCAGGGTGTAAACCCGTGTCTCGTTCAGTCGTGATCTCAAATATCATCTTAGTTGGGCTCACCTTGCGGGCCTCAATGCTCGTCTCCTGCCCACATTCCCCAGCTTTTACCCAACAGAGAGCCACTGCCCGCCCCTCCCAATCCCCTGCTATTCAGACGTTTCCCACTGACTCCCACGCCTTCCCTTAAGCGCCTCTCCACCAGCGGCGATGATGGCGTCTGCCACCAGGTTGATCTCCTCATCTTTGAATTCCAGGCTGCTGAAAGCTCCCTCGGTGATCATCACGTTCGCCCCCTGGCTGTGGATGAAATCCAGCACCACGCCAGGGGCATGCTGGCCGTAGAAGGGGTTGGCCACCTCTTTCACCTCTTTTGCCCGGCCGTTGTCCACGTCCACAAAAGCATAGTAGGGGCAGCGCCCAAAGTGGTGGGCCATTACGCCATCCAACCCCCGGTCGTCGTCACATGAAAAAGCGATACGCATTTTGCTCTCCTTTTATTTTGGTGGGGTAGAGCGCAAGGGCGTACCCTGGCGCTCTACCTCCGCTTCACCTCACCAGATACGGATGCCAAAGTAGCCGGTAATGAACTTCAGTGAGACGTACAGGAAGTAAAG
>CAZRSI010000161.1:0-6057 GCA_964602575.1 uncultured Anaerolineae bacterium | reverse complement strand
GGGATCTCTCTCTCATACATAATAACGAAAAAAAGGCGTTTTAGATACGGCCTGGAAGGACGAATTTCAAAAATTCGTTGGTCAAAACGCAAAATTTTAAGGTTTTGCACCTGATTATGTTTAGTAATTCACCTACTTGTTTTCTGGCCTCAATATGATATAATCTAATCACTATTTTGTCAAGAAAAAACTGCCCATGATAAACCTTCGAACGATATGGCTATTCACTAAGACCGCGGGGCCCAGGTCAGTGGCTGCCAAAGGCCAACAACACCTGACCAAGCTGCTCAGGCACAGCACCCCGCAAAAGCTGGCCAACTGGCTGCTGGCCAAAGCGCAGAGAAGCCTCCGGCAGGCAAGGGTGTGGGGCTACCCTTACCACTACGTCGTTGACCCCACCAACATCTGCGTTTTACGCTGCCCCCTCTGTCCTACGGGCCGGGGCACCCTTAAACGCCCCAGGGGCAAGATGTCATTCGACGATTTCAAGAAACTGGTGGACGAGATCGCCCCGTACGCCTACTTCCTCGACCTCTACAACTGGGGCGAGCCATTTCTGCACCCCCAGATATTCGACATGATTGATTACGCCAGCAGCCGAAACATCAGCACCAAGATCAGCACCAATCTCAACTATTTCGACGAAGGGATGGCCAGGCAGGCCGTCGAGTCGGGGCTGGAGGAACTGGTCATCTCGCTGGATGGAGCGGACCAGGAGACGTACGAAAAGTACAGGGTGGGAGGAAGCCTGGACAAGGTCATCGAGGGCATCAGAGCATTGGTCAGGCAACGAGAGCTCCATCGAAGCCCATTCCCAATTTTGACCATCCGGGTTTTGCTGAACAGATACAACGAACATCAGATCCCCGCCATTCGACAACTGGGGAAACAGCTAGGGGTGGACAACGTGGTGGTAGCCCCCATCATGGTGAACACGGACAACCCGGAGGACATGGAGGAATGGCTCCCCACGAATGAAAGACACAGCTTCTACAACTACAGAACCCGACAGGACAAGACCCTACAAAAAGTGAAAGCGTGCCCCTACCTCTGGGAAACGTGCGTGATCAGCTGGGAAGGAGGAGTGTCCCCCTGTTGCTGGTATGACGATCCGGCCAACGACTTTGGCAACGCCTTCACCCAGTCCATCAAGGACATCTGGAACAACGAGTTCTACATCGCCTCCCGCCAGGTGTTTCGGGGTGAAAAGGTGGAGCGCGACACGGTATGCGTCCACTGCAAAGGACGGCCCCACTATTACTATTGACGCCCCCCGATGGACGAAGGTCTCCTGACCGAGCCCATCCCGCCTCGGTCAGAAACCTTCGGCGATCAAAGTCCCCCTGAATTCACCTTCCCCGCCGCCTTGCTTTTCAGGCCACGCGTAGTTGCCCTGTTACCACCTGCTTGCCACCACCGCCCACACGACCTCGGCCAGGGTCAACCACAGGCGAAACAGGATAGCTGCGGCGGTTACCGCCGGCACAGGCAGGTAGTTTCCCAGCAGGAAGATGGCCGCCCCCTCCCGCACTCCCCATCCGCTGGGCGAGGGGGTCAGAAAACCGGCTATCCACGACGCAGCGTAGATCCCGGCCACCGTGGGCAGCCAAGCGAGAGACAAGGGATAGACAGCGTTTAGCATGACGAAGAAGGCCGTGCCCACGAAGCCCCAGATGAACAGATAGCCCACCAACAGGCCCAGCATCGCTGAATATCGCAACCGCCCGCCTGGCCCGGCCTGGGTTGCCAAATCTGTGGCCAGCTTGTTCAGCCGCCGGATCTGGCGATCCGGCGAGAACAAGTGATGAGTTACCGGATATCCAGGCGAGAGGTCTATCACCTGTTCCAGGCCACCCAGGATGCGCCCCAAAAGGGCTAACAGGCCCCTCATAGGGGCTGGGTGGAGAACCACCAAGCCAAGAACCAGGACGGCTATCCCCAGATACAAACCCTTAACCCCCAGGAAGGGAAATAGCAAAGGCAAAGCCAAAGTGGCCATCAACGCACTGGAGGTAAGGGATATCACCATCTCCATCAGCACACTGGTGGAAATGACCCCCGCCGAAATCCCCTCCTGCCGGCCCAGGTAGGCCCTGCCCACCGCGTACCAGACCTTGCCTGGCACGTACCACCCCAAATTGGAGAGAAAGTAGACTTTCATGCCCTTGCGCAGGGCTAAGCGCCCCCCCAGACAGCGCACCATCAGGTTCCACCCCACGCCGGTCATGAACCAGAAAGCCAGGGCCAGGATGAAGGAGGCGACTAAAAGCCAGGGGCGGACATCCAACTGAACACGGCTGGCATGTCGCCAGCCACGATAGATGTTAAGGCCCAGGAAGAGTAAAACGATTCCAACTACCAGTACTCTGGCTGCTCTTTTCCAACGCACATGTTTGTCCTTGCCTGAGAGACTGCGGTCTCCATCAACCATCCACATACCCAATCATTTGCCCCTCCTCATTGAAGTATCCACATGGACACTGAGGCAGGTCGGGGGATTTGGATAGCGCGGGCAGATATACGGTGTACCTGCCAGCGGAACTGCTGGCTGCCATTGAAGGCGGGGATGGGGGAGCCTCCACCTCCGGCCTCCAGTAAGGTCCGGCGAACTTGAGAGGGATCAACTCACAGCCCGAGGTCGGCGGCGAGACGGACAGATAGACCAGAGTGATTGGCGCTCTGGTGTGATAGATCTCGTCGAGCACGATGCTGGGGCAGTTGCCGAAGACGAAACAGTCATTGTAGGCCACGCCCGGCGGAATCACGAACTCAGGAGCGGTGAAAGTGGTCGGATTGCGCTGCACCGGCAGGTAGGTAGCATCGCTGGGGGTGAGATCGGCATCCTGCCAGGCGACCTTCAGGGGAAAAGCCCCGTAGTTCGTAAGGTCTCCCGATAACGTCAACGCTCTCAACCGCGTGGTGCCAGCTGAGGGCAGCGAGCGATTGGGATCGCTGGTGTCATAGGGCTCTCCCGGATAGTCTCCGGGCATAGGTTGGTATACGGCGTAGAGGTAGTTTGCATCCGGGGGAGCGGACATATCAATATACGAATGTCGGTCCGGGTAGAGGGACCGCAACTGATCCATCAGCGGCCGGAACCGGCCCACCTCCCCAACGCCGATGTACGAGCGGTAAGAAGCCTGCTGGACAGCAACCACTTCCACGAAGGGCATCGCCGAGGGGCGCTGCAAGGTGAACACGCCAATGAGCTCGGTGTAGCTGCCCGTCATGTAGAGGTCGCAACCGACATTGGCCGGCAGTTCCAGGCCCTGGTCGGACAGGCTGATGGTCAGGGGAGCAGAATCATAACGCCCTCCCCAGGTGGCCGTCCCCGCCAGTGGCTGGGTCAGGTTTGCCGGCCAGTAGTCCCCGCGGATGATCTGCCCTGTGACGTCCAAACCGTCCGGCGCGTAGACTTTCAGATGCGACGGCGGGGCCGCACTGCCCATCTCATCGGCACGCGGAACCTGCCCCAGGCAGCCGAAGTTCGTTCCCCCGTAGTGCAGCCGCCCGTGGATGGTGGTAGTGATAACCATGGTATCTCCACACACCGAACTGGACTCGAACTGGACGATCCCATCCCACGGATAGGCGGAGATGATCACCCCCTTCAGCAAGCCATCCGGCACCTGACCCACCAGGTTGGTGATGTTCAGCGAGCGCGGTTCGACCCAGGGCAGAGGTTCGATACTGGATGTTGGAGAATGGAAGTTGGAAGTTGGATATTGGAGGGTAGAAGCGTGGAGCGTGAAACGTGAAACGTGAAACACGAGAGTAGAGGCTAGAAGGAGAGAAGCCAAAACAACCCCCACCCAAGGCTTAAACTTTGACGTTTGATGCCTGACGTTTGATCTCTTTGATCGCCGAAGGTCTCCGACCGAGGCGAAGTGGGCTCGGTCGGGAGACCCTCGCCTATCATGGACCTTTGACGTTTGACGTTTGACGTTTAACGTTCTACGTTTCACGTTTAACCCTCGCATTGATCACCTCGTCCAGATACCCTTTCACCGTCGCCCCAATGACTCGCGACGAGAAGTTATTCTGAAACAGCAGGCGCCCCTGGGCGGCGATTCTCTCCCGCAGCGAACGGTCGCCTTTCAGGAGGAGAATCGCCTGAGCCAGGGCCTGCGGATTGGCCATCTCGCAAAGGATGGCATCCTTCTCGTGGGTCAGCAACTCCCTGGCCGCGGGTGAGTTCCCCGTGATCACCGGCTTGCCCATGGCCAGGGCCACGAACACCTTGATGGGCACCACTCGCCGGGCCTTCGCGCTGTCGCCGAAGATTCCCAGGCACACGTCAGCCGGCAGGATGAAATCGGCTATCAGGTCCTCAGGCGAGAGCCACACTCGATGAAAGGTGACATTCCTAACCTGGAGCCTCTCGGCCAGGGAGAAAGCCTCCTCATAGGTCTGCCCATCCCCCACCAATTCAAAGCGGATGTCCGCATGCCCCTCCAGGATCTTGGCAGCCTGGACGATATAGCGCACCCCATGCAGCGGAATATACTGGCCGAAGTACAGCACACGGAAGGGATCGCTTTCTTTACTTGACAATGAGGCACCTCGGTGGTAAACCTCATCGGCGCCGACCGGCACCTGGCGCAGCTTGTCTAAACTCGCGCCGAAGTCCCGATGAAAATGCTGGACGTGGGCCTGGGTGTCCAGGAGCACCAGGTCCGCCAGGCGGCAGGAATATTTATCCACCAGGTAGGCCAGGTGGGCCAGAAGCGAACCGCGCGGGGCCAGGCTTCGGTCCTCGACAATGGTCTCGGTGAGGGAGAGGAGAGCATCGAATACCAGGGGTTTCCTAGAAAAAATGGTCAACAACTTGGCCAGGAAAAGGTCGAAATGTCCGGCATAGCCCACCACCATGACATCGTAATCGCCGATTCTGGCATAACGCCGAAGGAGGCCGAGATAGGTACGGAGAGCTCTCCACAACAGCTCAGGATGAAAAAGGCCCTTCTTCACACTCTGGATCTTGTCAGCCGTGTTACGCCACAACCTGGCATGGCATTCCACCACCTCCACCCCGTTTTGCCGCAGGCCCTGGATGATCACGCTGTTTCGCGACTGCTCCACATCGTACGTGCCAAAATAGCACACTTTCATGGTCACGCCACCACCCGCCACGTGGCGAACATGGCGGTGAACAGGCCCAGCAACAGGGTCGAGGAGTAGATAATCACCCAGTGCAGGGCCTTGCTTTTCACCATCGCCCCCAGCACCATGAAGCCGGGGAACAGCACCAGGACGTATCTGGGCATGGCTACTATCGGGTAGGGAGGGCGGAAGTTCTGCATCAGGGTCACGAACAGCACGCTGACCATGTACAACCCGTAGCCCAGGCGCAAGCGACGGAAGCACACAATCGTCAGGAATACGAACAAGCCCACACAGGCCAGGTCGAAAGAGTTGTAAAAGAGTCGCCTCGGGAAGGTGTCCTCTGGATTGAGAGGAGGAAATTTGCCAGTATTAAAAATGGCCGCCAGGCTGTTGGCGATGTTGCCCCATGGCCAGGAAGCGTTCACTGCCCACCGCGCCATGTAGGTCTCCACCAAGAAGAGCTCGCCGATGCAGAAATGGCGGTACACCAGAAAGGCCAGCGTGCCCAAGGGGATGAGAGCCAGGAGCAAAATGTCGCGTCTGACCTTTGATCGTCGAAGAGCCTGGCCTGAGCCCTGTCGAAGGGCTGTCGAAGGGTCTCCGACCGAGGTGAAATGGGCTCGGTCAGGAGACCTTCGCCCCTCTATTGGAAGTTGGAACTTTGAGTTCTGAGCCAGGTATTCGTAAAGCAGAGGGAGCAATAGCAGCAGGCCCAGTTGTTTGGTCAGCGCGGCGAGAAATCCCGCAACGCTGGCCGCCAGCCAATTGCCTTTCCGAGCATAGTAGAAAGCCACCACTGCGAAAAGCAGGAACAGTGATTCGGTGTAGACCGCCAGAAAGAAAAAGGCGGTAGGGAAAACGGACAGGTAAATTATGGTACGAGCAGCAACCTGGGGATCGAACTCCAACTGGGTCAACCTGTGGAGATAGACCAGGGCCAAGAAGTAGGCC
>CAZRSI010000160.1:0-6108 GCA_964602575.1 uncultured Anaerolineae bacterium | reverse complement strand
GAGACCTCGCCCGGACGTAAACGCCCGGGCTGAAAGAGCGAAGCCCTACGGGCTAAAACCCAGCCCCGAAGGGGCTTTGCCCTCTCAGCACGGGGGTTCAGCCCCGTGCTGTGCTGCGGAGGGATGCCTATGAACCTTCTTCTTGCCCGACATGGGGAATCGGAGTGGATCGTTCGCGGCGACGAGGCCGGCTTCAACAGCCCTCTCACCGACCGAGGCCGTCAACAGGCGCGCCTGCTGGGCCGCTGGTTGGCCGCCAACCAGGCAATCGACGCCATCTACGCCAGCACCCTCATTCGCGCCAGCGAGACCGCCGAGATCGTCGCCGCCGAGCTACGCCTGCCAGTGCACCTGGATGATGATCTGCGCGAGTTCGAGGTTAGTTACTGGGACGACAGCAATGATTACGCCCCACCCTACGTTAACAGCTCCACTGCGGCTTCAACTTACCTCCCCGAGGCTTACTTACCCTTCAAATTCCGCGTCCAGCGAGCGGCCCAACGCATCCTGGCAGCCCATCCGAAGGGTACCGTGCTGATCGTGGCTCACGGCGGCACTATCGGGACTATCGTGCGGTGTGTGTTGGGGGTGCACAACTTCGGCGTTCAGACGGCCCCCACCGGCCTTCATCACCTGCACTGGACCGGCAGCCGCTGGGTCATCGAGTTCATGAACCGCCTGGATCACTTGCGGGAGGAGAACAAATGAACAAAGGTTTCTGGATGGCAACGTTTGATCCGGAGAGTGTACGATGAGACGCTACTGGCAACCCGCAGTGACAGTATTGTGGGTGCTATATGCCCTGCTGATGGGCTATTTTGTGGTTCGCCCGCTGCTGGGGCTCCCCCTAGTCCTCATTTTCCTGCCTTTGGCAACGCTGACCTTTTTCGCTTTCTCCCTGGGACATGCGATATGGAGCCTGGGCAGTCGGCAGGCGCTCCTCTTTCTTGGTCTCACCTTCGGTGTAAGCCTGTTGTTTGAAAGCGTTGGTGTGCTCACCGGTTGGGTCTATGGCCCCTACCACTACACTGACCGATTGGGGGTCAAGATATTCGGTCTGGTGCCCTTGCTGATTCCCATTGCCTGGTTCATGATGATCTACCCCTCGCATGTGCTGGTGGAACAACTGGTGGGTGCCAACCGTGGATCAGGTCTGGGCCGGACCATCTGGGTGGCCGGGCTGAGTGCTTTGGCCATGACCGCCTGGGACCTGGTAATGGATCCCCTCATGGTGGCGACCGGCAACTGGGTGTGGGAAGTGGAGGGTGCCTACTTCGGCATTCCAATTCGCAACTACGGGGGCTGGTTGGTGACGACCTTCAGCATCTATCTGCTCTATCGTCTTATCGTGGCCCGACGTGCGCCGCGCCCCTGGGGCACCAGCAGTCAGCTCTTCCAGAGCTTACCCCTCTTGGCCTATGCCGTTACCTGTATCGGCAACGCGGCTGTGGCACTGGAGATGGGGCATCCGGGTCCAGCACTTGTTGGTTTCTTCTGCATGGGCACCTTGGCGCTGCTTGGCATAGGAACAATGCTTTGAGGGCAGCCTGAATAAGCCAGTTGAGATTAGACGGAAGGGAAGAAGTCTTGTTCACCCTGCAGAGGGACTCGTGGGAGGAACTGAACAGTCAGATCGTAGCCTGCGAGGCCTGCCCCAGGCTGGTGGCCTACCGCCAGGAAGTGGCTCGTACAAAACGACGAGCCTTTCGGGGCTGGGAGTACTGGGGTCGGCCGGTGCCGGGCTTCGGCGACCGGAAGGCGCGCCTCCTGATCGTGGGCCTGGCCCCAGCAGCCCACGGGGCCAACCGCACGGGGCGCATGTTCACTGGTGACAGCTCCGGGGATACGCTGACCGCAGCCCTGTATCGCGCCGGGTTCGCCAACCAACCCACCTCAAAGCACCGAGACGACGGTCTGGAACTGCACGATGCCTTTCTCACTGCCGTGGTACGGTGCGCCCCGCCCAAGAACCGGCCAACTCGTCAGGAACAACTCAATTGTCGCGGCTTCCTGGCGCGGGAGTTGGAACTGCTGCCCTCGGTGCAGGTGGTGCTGGCCCTGGGGCGCATTGCCTTTGACGGCTATCTGAGGCTGCTGCGAGAGCGAGGCGCGCGGGTGCCGCGCCTGCCCTTCCGCCACGGCGCCTGCTACGAGTTCGAGCTGCCTCTGCCCACACTGGTCGTCTCCTACCACCCCAGCCGCCAGAATACCCAGACGGGGCGGCTGACAGAGGCCATGCTGGACGAGGTGTTTGAGCAAATTCAGGGATTACTAGCGAGTGCCGAGGTGACAGGGGCTTGCGCAGCGAAACCTGGGGAGCTTGAATCGAAACGCCAGCCGAGTTCGTCCAGGCTATTCGAACCCTGGTCGAAGAAGGACTGAGTCGGACCAATGAAGAGGACAATTAAGTGCTGAATTGGACAAGTGTATTGAACGACGACCCCCTCCCCTGGCTGCTGGAACCCGATCCGAATAACCCAGGGGTGCGCTACTTCGCCCTGCGGGATCTGCTGGACCGGCCGGAGGATGATCCAGAGGTTCAAGCGGCACGGGCAGCCATCATGAAGACAGGGCCCGTGCCGGCCATCCTGGACGCCCAGTACCCTGACGGTTACTGGGTCAAGCCCGGCGGCGGCTATTCGCCCAAGTATCGGAGCACCGTTTGGCAGATCATCTTCCTGGCCGAACTGGGGACCGATCCTGCCGACGAGCGAGTGCGGCGGGGTTGCGAATACCTCCTGAGCCACTCCATTGCCTCCAACGGCGCCTTCTCCGCCTATCAAAAGCCTGTGCCCAGCGGCTCCGTCCTCTGCTTAAACGGCAACCTGCTGTACGCTCTGCAACGCCTGGGCTACGCCGACGACTCGCGCGTGCAGACGGCCCTCGACTGGTTGGCACGGGCCATCACCGGCGAAGGGGGCTTCCGCTATCTCAGGTCAGGCACCTGCGGGCCGGGCTTTGCCTGCAGCGTCAACGAGGGGCAGCCCTGTGCCTGGGGTGCCAACAAAGCCATGAAGGCCCTGCTTGCGGTTCCAGCGGAGCAGCGCAATCCAGCGATGCAGCGCGCCATCGAAGTCGGGGCCCAATTCCTGCTCAGCCGCGACCCAGCCGTGGCCGACTACCCCTATACCAAGCAGGTGAGTTCCACCTGGTTCAAGTTTGGCTTCCCGTTGACCTACTGGAGCGATGTGCTGGAGACCACGGCGGTGTTGGTGGAACTGGGCTACGGCCACGATCCACAACTGGCCAATGCTCTTCAGTTCATCCTGAGCAAGCAGGACGCTCAGGGCCGCTGGAAGCTGGAGAACGCCCTCAGCGGCAAGATGTGGGCCGACATCGAGGAGAAGGGCCAGCCCAGCAAGTGGGTCACCCTGCGCGCCCTGCGGGTGCTGAAACATGTTCTGTGACCTACCGATGGGCGAAGGTCTCCTGACCGAGCCCTTTCCGCCTCGGTCAGAGACCTTGGCGATCCAGGGGAGGAGATACCAAGCAAACCAGGAGGCAAAGCATGACAGACATCCTTAATACCGCGGCTTACGGCGGCGAGGGCTGGTCGCCGCGCACCCAATCATTGCGTGAGGAGATAGGCCGAGTCTGGGGAAAGTGTGGCGTGGACACGGAGTGGTCGCCGCTCAAGGCGGTGCTGCTCCACCGGCCCGGCCCAGAGTTGGAGGGACTGACAGACCCAAGGGCATTTCAAATGCTTGCCCCGCTGGACGCCGGGCGGGCACGCAAGCAGCACGACGCCCTGGCCCAGGCTTATCGAGACGCCGGAGTCGCCGTGCATTATGTCAAGCCATCCAAGGCACCTCCCCCCAACCTCATATTCGTCGCCGACCTGATGTTCATGACGCCGGAGGGAGCCATCATCGCCCGGCCGGCGTCCACCGTGCGGGCCGGCGAGGAGCGGTGGGTCGCCCGGCGGCTGGCCGACCTGGGGGTACCCATCCTGCACAGCGTGCGCGGCAAGGGAACCTTCGAGGGAGCAGACGCCCTCTGGATTGACCCGCAGACCGCTTTAGTGGCGACGGGGCTGCGCACCAACGCCGAGGGGGCGGCCCAGGTGGCCAGCTTGCTACGGGAGATGGGCGTTGAGGTCATCCAGGTCGGGCTCCCCTACGGGGTTATGCACCTGATGGGCACATTGCGCTTCGCCGACCGAGACCTGGCCATTGCCTGGCCGAGGCGCGTGCCCTACGCCGCCGTGGAAGCATTGCGGGCGCGGGGGTACACTGTTCTTTTCATCCCGGACGAGGAAGAGGCTATATACGGGATGGCCCTCAACTTTGTAACCCTTGGCCCCCGGCGCATCCTGATGGCCGCCGGCAACCCCATCACCCAGGCCTTCTACGAGGAGGCCGGCATCACCTGCCAGGTGGTCGAGATGGACGAGATTCACAAAGCAGCTGGCGGCATCGGCTGCGCGACCGGGATACTGGAACGCGAGATAAACAATCAATGAAGCAGTCTCACGTTGGATGTTGGAACATAAAACATGAATTCACGCTTCACGCCTCACGAGGAATGCTGAGATGTCTCAAACAGAGGAGCTTCCCTCCCCCAAATCGCTACTGACCTTGCTCAAGAGCCGTCGCAGCATTCGCCGCTACAAGCCAGACCCGGTGCCGGATGAGATGATCGAGCAACTGTTGGAAGCCGGCCGCTGGGCGCCCTCGGCCAGCAATCGGCAGCCGTGGGAGCTCATCGTCGTCCGCGACGAAGCCATCCGTAAGCAGGTAGCCCAGCATGCTGCCTTCTACTTTATCAAGTGGGCGCATGTTGGGGAGGCACCGCTGCTCATTGTCCTATGTGGGAATCGGCGTAATTGGTTTTACCGCCAGTTCCTTCACGAGGACATCGGCCTGGCCGGGGGCCAAATCATGTTACAGGCCAAGGCCCTGGGGCTGGGGACCTGCTGGATTGGGGCCCTGGACCGTAAAGCGGTGGCCGGTATCCTCAAGATTCCGGAGCACCTGGAGATCATCGGGTTGCTGACGGTGGGATTCCCAGCGGAGGACCCACCCCCGCCGCCCCGCAAGCCGCTGTCAGAGATCGTGCATTACGACGTCTACGGCAATCGGGCAGGTGACGGGGATGTGACGCCGGGACGGATACCAACCGGGCCGCTGGGGATTCTGCTGCGCCGGCTGCGATTGCCGTTTCGGGTTTGATTCAGGGATAAGGGATGCGCACCAAAACGCTGTGGATCAAGGATGAATACCTGCAGCTCATTCTGGCGGGTCGCAAGACCGTTGAGATTCGCGTGGCCTATAGCAACATCGCCCGGCTGCAAGTAGGCGACCGCTTGTTGCTTAACGAGCAGTATCCATTCATCATCCAGCGGATAGGTCGCTATGCCAGCTTCGAGGAACTGCTGTCCCATGAAGATGCAGCCTCCATCGCGCCTGATGTTCCCCCCGACCAACTCCTGGAGAGACTGCGGGGAATCTACCCGCCAGAGAAAGAGGCTCTTGGCGTCGTGGCGCTGGAGATTGAGCCGGAATAACCCGTGTCTCGAAGTGACAAATTGGCCAAAACGTGGTAAACTTATGACTATAGCGGACTTCTTGCTGACCTCGCCGTGAGGCCCTTCGGGTTTTGGGGACCCGAAGGGTTTAGCTAGCAGGAGGAACCATGACCAATCATCTCATCACCACCATCGCCCAGGAACTGGGCCTCGAAACCGATCAAATCGCCCGCACCGTCCAACTGCTGGACGAGGACAACACCATCCCCTTCATCGCCCGCTACCGCAAGGAGGTCACCGGCGGGCTGGACGAGGAGCAACTGCGGGCTATTCAATCGCGCCTGAAATACCTGCGCCACCTGGAACAGCGCAAGGAGACGGTGCTGAAGAGTATCGCTGACCAGGGCAAGCTGACGCCAGAGTTGGAAGCTAAGATCCAGGCAGCTATGGTGCTGCAGGAGGTGGAGGACCTCTACCTGCCCTACAAGCCCAAGCGGCGCACGCGGGCCACCATCGCCAGGGAGCGGGGGCTGGAGCCGCTGGCGGAACTCATGCTGGGCCAGGAGATCACCAAGGGCACGCTGGAGCAGTTCGCCCAGAACTACCTGAGCGAGGAGGTGCCCACGGTGGAGGAGGCCTAC
>CAZRSI010000159.1:0-6125 GCA_964602575.1 uncultured Anaerolineae bacterium | reverse complement strand
CATCGCCCACCCGCCTGTGGTGGCTGATACCCATCGTGGCGGTGCTCGTTGCAGCGCTGGTTGGCGGGAGCGTGTTCATCAAACAACGCTGGAACGCCTACCAGGACTACCTGGCCCGCATCCGGCCAGGGGTGACCATCGCCGGCCTGGACGTGGGCGGGATGATGCCCGACGAGGCCCGCGCCCTGGTGCGCCAGAAATGGGAGGAGCCACTGAGCCAACCCATCGAGCTACACTACCTCGACCAGAGCCAGAAGCTCGACCCGGCCGCAGTGGGCTTCACCGTGCTGGTGGATGCCATGGTCGATCAGGCCTTCGCCATCGGCGCAGACATCGGCTTCGGCGATTTCCTCCTCCGCACGCCGCCGCACTTAGAGGTAGACGTACCTCTGCAAACCGACTTCGACCAAGCGTTGCTGGCCAAGTTCGTGGACGACCTTGCCGCAGGCATTGATCGCCCTGTGATAGAGCACCGCCTCAGCGCAGAAGACCTAACTTTCTATCCAGGCCAGGCGGGATTGGAGCTTAACCGAGATGAAGCTGCAGAGATGCTCGCCGCAACCCTGGCCGACCCCCAGGTACGCACTGTCGCGCTGCCAGTGACCCCCCTGCAGGTTCCACCCCTTAGCCAGGCCAAGCTACGGGCTGAGCTGGAGGCCATCGCTGCCCAGGTTGATGTCCCAGCGCAGCCGCACCACCTCAGCGCGGAGGACCTGACCTTCTACCCCGGCCAGGCAGGATGCAGGCTCGATCTTGACATGGCTATGCGAAAGATCACCGCCGCCCTGTCGGATCCGGAGACAGGCCCTGTCGAGCTGCCCGTGATCACCGTTGAGCCCCCACCACTGGATGAAACCAACCTGCGGGCCGAACTGGAGGCTATCGCCGCCGAAGTTGATGTTCCCGTGCAGCCCCACCGCCTCAGCGCCGAGGACCTGGCCTTCTATCCCGGCCGGCCAGGAGTCAAGCTGGACCTGGACGAGGCAGTGGAGAGGATCATCACAGCTTTGGCCAACGGAGAGACGCACCCCATCAAGCTACCAGTCGCCTCTATCGAGGTCCCCTCCCTCAGCGAGGCCGAACTGCGTGCCGAGCTGGAGAGAATCGCCGCTGACTTCGACACCCCGCCACAGCCGGCCCAGGTGGTGACCACCACTCTCGAGCCTGACCCGCGCTGGCCCGAATCGTGGACGCCACCCGACGCCGACATGACCATCTACGACTTCAAGCCGGGGCAGATGGGCCGGGCGCTTGATGTGGAAGCCTCCCTGAGGGCCATCACCACCGCCCTGGCCTCCGATGCAACTGAGCCCATCTCGCTGACCATCACCGAGACGGCCCCCGATCCCCTCACCTTGGCCGATCTCAAGCCACTGCTACTCGACATCAGCAGCGATTTCAGCGGCATTACAGGACTTTATGTCAAGAATCTTTCCACTGGCGAGGAACTCACCCACAATGTCCACGTGGTGTACTCCGGAATGAGCCTGCTCAAGGCCGGCATCCTGGTCACCGCCTATCGCGTCTGGGACGGCGACCTGCCCGAAGATATCCAGCTCAGCGTCTCCTACATGATCTCCGAGAGCAACAACGCCGCCTCCAATCTGGTACTCATGGGCATCGGCGGAGGAGACGCAACGGAGGGAGTGAAGCTGGTGAATGAGACTTTCCGCGACCTGGGCCTGGCTCGCACCTTCATGCGCCAGCCATATTATGTCGAGGGCGGGGTGCATTGGCCGCCCATTTCCAAGCCAGAACTGCCCGAGGTGAAAGTGCCGCCCGACGAGGCCGCCATTGACACCCATCCCGATCCCATGATGCAAACCCGGCTAGCCGACCTGGCCGTGCTGTGGGAGGCGATCTACCGGGGCTGCCAGGGCGAGGGCAAGCTGCTGGAAGCTTATGACAACCTCACCGCCGAGGATTGCTGCGAGATGTTAGAATGGCTGAAGACCAACCCCGTGCGCAGCGTCATCGGGGCCAGTGTGCCGCCGGAGGTGCCCATCGCCCACAAACACGGCTGGGTTGGCGATACCCGCTCCGACATCGGCATCGTCTTCACCCCCCAGGGCGACTACCTGTTTGGCCTGCTCCTGTGGGAGGACACCGACTGGATCAACTGGGACCGCTGCTTCCCCATCTTCCGCCGCCTCTCCGCCACCGTCTACAACTACTTCACCCACGCCCATTCATTTATGGGCGAAGGTCTTGGGATGGGCGAAGGTCTCCCGACCGAGCCCAGTCCCGCCTCGGCCAAAGACCTTCAGCAAACAATAACTCCCCGCATCCTGGTGGTTGAACACGCCGAGGAGCGGGCCGCCGGCCTGGCCGACTACCTGACCCGCCTGGGACTGCCCTTCGACCGCCTGCGGGTCTACGCTGGCGATGCGCTGCCGCAGCCCGAATGGGGGCAGATCATCGTCCTCTCAGGCGGCCCCATGTCGCCCCACGATGTGGACGCCTATCCCTTTCTGCGCGCCGAGGCCGACTTCCTGCGCCAGGCATTCGAGCTCAAGCTGCCCATCCTGGGCCTGTGCCTGGGCCACCAATTGCTGGCCGATGTGCTGGGTGGCGAGGTGGAAGTTGGCCAGCAGGAGGTAGGTTGGCTGCCAGTGCAGCTCACCGAGGATGGAGCCAAAGACCCTCTCTTCGACGAGGTGCCACAGGAATTCTTCCCCTTTCACTACCATGTCGAGCAAGTGACGAGCCTGCCGCCGGAGGCCACCGTGCTGGCTTCATCGCCTCTCTGCCCGGCGCAGGCCTTCCGCTACGGTCAGGCTCCGGTATGGGGCGTGCAGTTCCACCCGGAGATCAACCCCCAGCGGGGCGAGGTCATCCTGCGCTCCAGCACTCGCCTCTCCCTGCCCGCCGATGAGGTCACCCCCATGATCGAGCGCGGCTATGAGGTCTACAGCGAGGCCAGCGAGCGCATTCTCTATAACTTTTTCCGGGCCGCCTTCGCTCACTACGGGGCCGACGCTGATCTCCCGCCCCCTCCCCTCCGCCCCCTGTCGCTCAGCGAGAGCTGGCGCTTCCAGACCTGGGGCACAGTCACCGACCTGGCCGTGGCCGACCTCAACGGCAACGACCGCGCCGAGGTACTGCTCGCCTCGATGGACAAACACGCCTACGCCGCCGACGCGGCGGGCCGGCCCCTGTGGAAATATCCCACCCAGGCCAGCGTCTACGCCCTGCAAGTAGCCAACCTGGATGGCCAACCCACAGTCCTCGTTGGCTCCGACGACAACTGCCTCTACGCCCTGGACGGCACTGGCCGCCAGCGCTGGCAATACTGCGCCAACAGCCGCATCACCGCCCTCTCCTCCTTCCCCGGTAGCATCCTGGCCGCCTCCTGGGATGGCTACGTCCACCAGGTGAACCCCGACGGGACTCTGCACCAACGCCACCAAGTAGGCGAGGCGGGCGTGGAATACCCTTCAGCGCTGGACAGCCTCCCCGACGGGACGGTTGCTATCGCCACCAACAAAGGTCGTCTGTACCTCCTATCCCCGACCGGAGACCTGCGCTCCCTGTCAGCGCTGAGAGGATACGTGCGGCGGGTGCGGCTAGCTGATCTGAATGGCGACGGACAGCCGGAACTCATCGCTGGGTCCAGCAGTGGGGATATAGCCCTCACTCCCTCCTCCCTGCGCCCCCCTCTCCCAAAGTTGGGAGAGGGGGAGGGGAGAGGCGAGGATCCCTGCTCCGTCACCGACCTGGCCATTGCCGACCTGGACGGCGATGGGCTGCAGGAGGTGCTCATCGCCTGCGGGGATCCGCATCCAGGCATCCACGCCCTCTCCGCCGACGGTACCCAACGCTGGAGCTACAAGGCTCCCGCTGGGGTGTGGGCCGTGGCAGCGGCAGACCTGGATAACGACGCCAACCCAGAAGTAATCATCGGCGGGGACGACGGCACAGTGCGGGTGCTCGACCGCTGGGGCCGTCCTCGTGGTGGCATCGCCCTGGGCGGACTAGTGCACGGCCTGCGCGTGCACGACCTGAACGGAGACAGACAGCCGGAGATCCTGGCCCGCACCGGCTGGCAGGTCTACGCCCTGACGATAGCTCCGTCCTGGGAATCCTCCTTCCCCCCTGAGGGAAGAGGAGCCGGGGAAATGGGGCTCACCCCCGCTGACCTGTTCCCTCCCGCTGCCGACGACGAGATCGAGCTGGTAGCTATAGGCGACATCATGCTAGCCCGCACGGTGGAGGAACGCATGAACCAGTACGGTTCCCTTTACCCATTCGAGGCCACCTATCCTCTGCTACAGGCCGCCGACATCGCCGTGGGCAACCTGGAGACCCCCTTCACTGTGCACGGCCAGCCCGCCGACAAGCGATTCATCTTTCGCACGCATCCAGAGCATGCCTCTGCCTTAAGCGCGGTGGGCTTCGATGTCCTCTCCCTGGCCAACAACCACATCCTCGACTTCCCCCCGGATAGCCTGGACGACACCCTGGTTATCCTGGAGAAAATGGGCATTGCTGCAGTTGGCGCGGGGCGGGGAGAAGCTGCTGCCCATCACCCGGCGGTGCTGGAGGTCAATGGAGTCAGGGCGGCCTTCCTGGCCTTCGCTGCTCCTCGCTGGCGGAACTCCCCCGAGGTGCCCACCGCCACCGATGTGGCCTGGGCCGAGCCGGAACCAGTCCGCAGGGCCGTGGCCCAGGCCAGAGGGGACGCCGACGTGGTGATCGTCCTCCTGCACATGGGCACTGAGTACGAACTCCAGGCCAACCAGCAGCAACGGGCCGTGGCCCACGCCGCCGTGGAAGCCGGAGCCGACCTGGTCATAGGCCACCATCCCCACGTGTTGCAAGACGTGGAAGTCTATCGAGGAGCGCCCATCGTCTACAGCCTGGGGAATTTCGTCTTCGACATGGACGTCATCGAGCGGGCGCGGGACACCGCCATCCTGCGGGCAGTGCTGGCCAAGGACGGAGTGCGCAGCGTGGACCTCTATCTGGCCCGCATCGTGAACGACGCCCAGCCCCGTCTGCGCCTCGCCGAAGACGGCTCTCCGCTGGTACAGCATGTCTATCCCTGAGATCGGAGATTGGAGATTGGAGATTGGAAATTGGAAGCTGGTCATAGCAGGGATTCTTTTGCTACCCCTGATAGCTGTCTGCTGCACATCACCTAACCTTCCCTCTCCCTCTGTCACCCCATCACCTCGTCACCCCATCACCTCATCACCCACTCCTACCCCGTCTCCTTCCGCCACCCCGCCACCCTCTGTCACCCCATCACCCCGTCACCCCATCACCCTATCACCTACTCCTACCCCTTCCCCCTCCACCACCCCGTCTCCTTCTGCTACCCCATCGCCCTCTATCACCCTGTCACCTACTCCCACTTCCACCTTTACTCCTTCTCCAACACCCAACACCCTATATCCCCCCGTGGTGGCCTTCGTCTCGCCCCGCACGGGCAACGACGACATCTACTTGCTGAACCTCCTAACCGGCCAGGTTGCCAACCTCACCGCCCATCCCGCCGAGGACCGCGATCCGGCCTGGTCGCCCGACGGCACGCGCCTGGCCTTCGCCTCCCACCGCGACGGCAACTGGGAGCTGTACCTGTGGTCGGCTGACGACGGCTCCGTGACCCGCCTGACCAACGATCCCGCCTACGACGGCGCGCCAGCGTGGTCGCCCGAGGGCACCCGCCTGGCCTTTGAGAGCTACCGCGATGACAACCTGGAGATCTACCTGTTGGACCTGGCTGATGGTAGTCCGCCGGTCCGCCTGACAAAAAATAAGGCCGGGGACTATGCCCCGGCCTGGTCACCCGATGGTCGCTATGTGGGTTTCACTTCCTGGCGCGATGGGGATAAGGAGATCTACCTGGCCGACCTGGGAGAGGGCACCGTGCGCAACTTGACCAACTATCCCGCTGCCGACGATGAGGCCCCGGCCTGGTCACCCGACGGCAAGGCCATCGCTTTTATCTCCTGGCGCGATGGCGATGCCGACATATATGTGGAGACCCTTGGGGTTTCGGAAACCCCAAGGGTCTGGGCCGTTACCGATAACGACTTGCCCGACAGCGCACCGACCTGGTTCCCCGATGGCCAGCACATCGTCTACACAGGCTACCAGGAGGGGGAACCCTTCGAGGTATA
>CAZRSI010000158.1:0-6135 GCA_964602575.1 uncultured Anaerolineae bacterium | reverse complement strand
AGCCCGCCGCCAAGCCAAGCAATACCGGAAGAGCAATCGCTGCTCCCACCTGTGTGGCCAATGCTAAGCCCCAAGCGGCATCCCTCCAATCATTCGGCTTCCAACTCATAACTCGATCGCCTCAATAATTCGGCGTATAATTGTACCGTAAAGGAGTAATCTTGTCAAAAGCCGGCCGGAAAGTTGGGACTCGGTTGGGAAACCTTCGCCCAACAGGAGATTTTGTCAAAGACCTCACCTACTCGGCAAGGTCTCCTGACTGCAGCCGTGAAACCTCCGCCCAACGAGAGGTCTTGTCAAAGACCAGCCAGGAAGGTCTCAGCCGCCTTGGTGGCCACCTGCAGGAACGGGGACGAAACAAAGCCCAACAAAGCCACACCCAGGCCCGTCACTACCAAAACAATGGTAGAAAGGGCCGGCACAGGCACCGGTTCATCGGACGGTGGTTCCTCGAGGTACATCACCCGCGCTACGATCAAATAGTAGTAAAGGGAGATAATGGCATTCAGAACGCCGATCACCACCAGCCACAATAACCCCTGCTCAATAGCTGCAGCAAATATGTACAATTTGCCGAAGAATCCAGCCACAGGGGGAATCCCTCCTAGGGAGAGCAGAGCCACCAACATCACCAGGGCCAGAGCCGGAGACCGCCGGCTCAGACCAGCGAAATCCGTGATCTCATCGCTGCCCGTAACATTGGAAATGAGAATCACCACAGCAAAGGCGCAGATGTTAGTGAGAGTGTACATGATCAGGTAAAAGATAGCCGAAGCCATGCCCAGGGGTGAGACACTGACCACGCCTATGAGGACGTAGCCCGCTTGAGCGATACTGGAATAAGCTAACATGCGCTTGATATTCGTCTGAGGGATAGCCACCACATTGCCCAAGGTCATGGTCACCACTGACAGTGCGCCGACCACCGCCACCCAGTCAGGTTGGATGAAGTCGAAGGCGCCAATGAAGACACGCATTAGAACGGCGAAGCCCGCTGCCTTGGAAGCCACGGAGACGAAAGCGGTGACCGGTGTGGGCGCGCCCTCGTACACATCAGGGGTCCACATGTGGAAAGGAACGGCAGCAATCTTGAAGGCAAAGCCCGCTAGCACGAGCAAGGCGCCCATGATAACCGGCAAGCGGAGGTTCGAAGTGGCCAGGCTAACTGCCACCTCCTTCAGCCCTGTTTGTCCGGTCAACCCATAGATCAGGCTCATCCCGTAGAGCATCAAGGCCGAAGAAAAGGCTCCAAACAGAAAGTACTTGATGCCAGCCTCCGTGGACTTGGGAACATCCCGCAGGTAGCCAGCTAGTATGTACAGCGTGATGCTGGTCAGCTCCAAGGCAACGTAGAGCATGATAAAATCAGCGGCCGTAACCATGAGGCTCATGCCCAGAGTGGCCAGGATAATCAGTGCATAGTACTCTCCGTGAGACTTCAGGGGCTTGTAATCCACTGAGATGAGCACGGTGAGAACAGCGGCGATGATAAAGGTCTCCTTAAAGACCAGGGCTAGCAAATCGGGCTTGAGCATTCCGCTGAAGACCAATTCGCCCCCGGTCTGCGACCAGACCAGGTTGAGGACGAAGAGGACAGCCAAGCCAGCGGCAGCCAACCAGCCAAGCCATCTTCTCTTATCCCCGCCGCTGAACAAATCCAATCCAAGAATCAGCAAGGCCAAGCAAAGCAGTGCTAACTCTGGCAGTAAAGCCGATAACTCCAAGACTAACCTCCCAATCTGGTGACGATGGGCATAACACCTGTATTAATGAGATTCACCATTATAGATGGATACACGCCAACCACAATCAAAATGGCACATAAGATAAGCAAGGCGATTTTATCCAGAATCGTCACATCTCCCACATGTTCAAACTCGGGTTTGAGGGGACCGAAGAAGACACGTTGCACAACTCGCAGGATGTAGGCCGCGGTGATGACAATACCTAGCGCAGAGATAGCCGCCACCACGGGGTAGGTCCGCCAAACGCCAATGAAGATCTGTAATTCGGCGACAAATCCTGAAAGCCCTGGCATCCCCATAGACACCAGGCCCCCAATAATGAAAGCGATAGCCACTACAGGCATCTTCTGCACAAAGCCCCCCAAATCTGGTATGTGGCGCGTGTGGGCACGGTCGTAGACGCAACCGACCACAGCAAAGAAGAGGGCTGTCATAATGCCGTGTGAGAACATCTGCAGGGTGGCCCCATTCATGCCCATCACATTCATAGTCGCCCAGCCCATGGTCACCAACCCCATGTGGCTTACGCTGGAATAGCCAATAACGTACTTAAAGTCCTGTTGGGCCATAGCCACTGACGCGCCATAGACCACGTTGATTACAGTGAGGATGACTACCCAGGGCAGCCAGAATTTTGCCCCTTCAGGCAGCAGAACGATCGCCACCCGCAGGCCACTATAGGCTCCCAGTTTCATCAGAACCCCCGCATGTAACATACTGGCTGCCGTAGGTGCAGCCACATGGCCGTCGGGCGACCAAGTATGGAAAGGCCAGATACCCGCCAGCACCCCGAACCCCATGAAAATGGGCAGGAAGAAGGCCCGCTGAAAATCCACCGGGAAGTTAACCGTAGCCAGTTCCAACAGATCAAAGGTACGTAATCCACTCTTGAAGTAAATGGCCAGGGCACCGACCAGGGCAATGATGCTGCCTACCAGCAAATAGAGAGTCAGCTTCATAGCTGCATACTTTCGGGTCACTGGCCAACCCCAGACGCTGATGAGGAGGAACATGGGCAACACGGCGATCTCGTAAAAGAGGAAGAGCAAGAACATATCCATCGTCAGGAAGACGCCGAAAACGCCCGACACCAGTAGCATCATCAGAGCGAAGAATTCTTTAGTGCGCGGTATCGCCCAGGAGACCAGACAACCGGTAAAGATTACGAATCCAGTCAGGAGCAACATGGGCAGGTTGATGCCGTCCACCGCCAGATGGTAGGCAATGCCCAGTCTGGGTATCCAACGCACATACTCCTCAAATTGGAAGCCCCCCTTAGCCATGTCATAGGCAAAATAGACATAGATCGAACAGGTCAGCGAGATGAAGGCCGCCACCGTAGCCACAACCTTGATGGGCAAGGTTTTCTTTTCCGGCAAGATCATAATGATGAAAGCTGCAACGACGGGAGAGAAAAGAATAACACTAAGGAATGGGAAACTCATAAAACCGTCCCTCACTCTTGTTTTTCAGACTTCCGAAGTCTGGGGAAACTTCGGAAGTCTGGCTGTCAACCGATCAAGTGCAAGACCGTCTGATTGATGACGTTCAAGATCCACGATGGATAGATCCCAATTGCCAACATCAGAACCATGAGAGGAGCCACGGCCACAACCTCTCGCAGGCTTATCTCTGTTAACTCAGCCCAACGAGGATTGAGAGGTCCCAACAACACCCGCTGGATCATCCACAGCAGATAGGCTGCGGTGACTACCAGTCCCAGGGTGGACAGGGCGGTAAAGACCGTGAAGACGGGGAAGGCTCCTCTGAAGACCATGAACTCGCTGACAAAACCGTTCAAACCCGGCAACCCCAACGAAGCCAAGGTGCAGAAGAGCAGGATCCCACCATAAACTGGCACCACCACACCAAGCCCGCCAAAGTCCTCCAGATTCCGGGTGTGAGCACGCTCATAGATAACACCGACCAGGAAAAACATGGCCGCCGCCGTTATGCCATGATTGAACATCTGCAAGACCGCCCCGTTATAGGCCATCACCCGGGTCTCCAACGGAGCACTGGCGACGGCTGTGGTAGCGATGCCCAGGATGACAAAACCCATGTGGTTGACGGACGAATAGGCCACGAGCCGTTTGAAATCCTTCTGGGCCATGGCCGCTAGCGAGCCCAGGACAATCCCTAGGAAAGCCAGGACGGCTATCAAGGGGGCATAGCGCTGAGCCATATCGGGGAAGATGCCCAGCACAATACGCAGGAAGCCATAGGCACCCAACTTGAGGAGCACGCCCGCCAAGAGCATCGAGCCAGCTGTGGGAGCCTCAGTGTGAGCATCGGGAAGCCAGGTGTGGAAGGGCCAGACTGGCACCTTGATGGCAAAAGCCAGGGAGAAGGCGAAGAAGGCCAGGATGCGAGCTGTGGTATTATCAATGAACCACAGGGCACGCCCTTCGGTGAGGAAGGGGCTTTCCTTAGTCAAAGTGACGATGTCGAAGGTGCCGCTCTCAAAGCCGCCCGTGGCCCACCAGATGCACTGGATGGCCAGCAGCATAGCCACGCTACCCACCAGGGTATAAATGAAGAACTTGAAAGAGGCATAGCGGCGATTGTCCCCACCCCAGATGTTTATCAGGAAATACATGGGCACCAGGCCAATCTCCCAGAAAATGTAGAAAATCACGAAATCAAGGGAGACAAAGACCCCAAACATGCCCATCTCCAGCATCAGGAAGAGGGCGAAATAGGCCTTGACGTGCTCTTTGATGCTGAATGAACAAAGCAACGCCGCCGGAGTGAGCAGAGCTGTCAATAGTACCATGGGCACACTGATACCGTCCACGCCCAGATGGTAACGAGAATGGATCACCGAGAACCAGGGGTAGTCCTCCTCAAACTGCATACCCGGCTGTGCTGGATCGTAGTTCACCCAGACGACGATAGCAAGGATCAAGGGGATGAGACTGATGAGAAAAGCCGTCCACTTGATGGCTTTCTCCTTCTCCCCAGGTATGAACAGGATGATAGCCGATCCCAGGATAGGTATGAAGGTAATTAACGTCAGGATAGGAACGGGAAAATCCATCTACGTTTCTCCTACAAGAGATACGTATACAATGCTATCAGAAACAACACAGAGATGAGAGCCACCAACAAATAGTTCTGCGCCCGGCCGGTCTGGAGAGGGCGAATGGCCCGCCCCAGCCACTTAACGCCGTTGCCCACCAGATTCACAGCCCCGTTAACCACATGTATATCGAACCAGCGATTGCCCAACGCTATCGTGAAGGCTCCCTTAGCAATGGTATGCAGAATCCCATCAATGGTGCCCCTGTCAATCCTGGTATAAACCTGATTAGCGAGCCACACCGTAGGACGAATGAAGACCGCCGCGTAAATCTCGTCAATGTAGTATTTGTTACGGAGAAGAGTGTGAACAGGGCCCAGGGCCTTCACCAGCGGATCTGGCTGGCCAGCCTCTAGAGGTTTCCATCCATAGACGAGCCATCCCAGGAAGAGGCCCCCTAGGGCCACCACCAGCGAGACTGCCAGCGGGAAGAAGTTAAAGGGCGCTGCCTCGGCTTCGATATGCAGGGCCTCAGCCAGGCTGCCGTAGAAATGATGGAAGGGATTGTGCAGGATGCCGCCCAGCAGGGGAAAATCCTCAGGGATGCCGACCCAGCCGCCAACCACCGCGAAGACAGCTAGCACTACTAACGGCAATGTCATCCAGGGTACACTCTCCGGCACGTGCTCTGCCGCTTTGGTGCGGGGTTTGCCCAAGAAAGTCAGGCAAATCTGCCGTCCGGTGTAGAAAGCGGTCAGCAACGCAGCCAAAGCCAACGTCCAAAAGACCACGACATGGCCGTGAGCCCAGGCATCAGCGAAGATCTCGTCTTTGGACCAAAAGCCGGCAGTAATGATAGGAAAACCAGACAAGGATAGGCCACCGATGATGAAGGTCCAGGCAGTGACAGGCATCCTCTTGAGCAGCCCTCCCATACCCATCATGTCGTTGGGATCAAAAGGTTCATGGCCGTGCTCGCCATGAGCCACCTCGTGGTGAGCGTGCTCTATGCCATGGATGACGGAGCCGGAGCACAAAAACAGGAGAGCCTTGAAAAAAGCATGGGTTAGCAGATGGAAGATGCCAGCCACATAGGCTCCAATGCCCAGAGCGGCGATCATGTAACCCAACTGGCTGATAGTGGAGTAGGCTAGCACACGCTTGATGTCGTTCTGAGCCACAGCGATGGTCGCGGCAAATAAGGCGGTGAAAGTGCCGATAAAAGCCACCACCGTAAGCTGCGGTCCGTGTTCCACGGCGGCAAAAATGGGGAACATGCGAGCCACCATGAAAACACCAGCCGAAACCATCGTCGCGGCGTGGATCAAGGCGCTGACCGGAGTAGGGCCCTCCATCGCATCGGGCAGC
>CAZRSI010000157.1:3040-6185 GCA_964602575.1 uncultured Anaerolineae bacterium | reverse complement strand
GTCCTCGGCCACCCCAGCTACGTGTGGCGCTTTGGGCAGGACCGGAGATTGGCCCTGATCCGCAGGTACGCGCCGCTGGAGGGGAAGCGCATCCTGGACGTAGGCTGCGGGCTGGGGATGTATGTGAAAAAGATGCGAGATTTCAGCCAGGAGGTCTACGGCGTGGACGTGGACCCGGAGAAGGTGGCCGAGGCAAGCCGGACGCTGCCCAACATCCATCTGGCTCCCGCAGAGCAGTTGCCCTTTCCCGATGGCTTCTTCGACATGGTGCTCCTGCACGAGGTCATCGAGCACGTCGAGGATGACCGCCAGGCCATCCGCGAGGCGTATCGAGTGGCCAAAAGCGGAGGACGCATTATCATCTTCGCCCCCAACCGCCTCTATCCCTTCGAGACCCACGGTGTCTTCTGGCGGGGAGAGTACCACTTCGGCAACATCCCTCTGGTCAACTACCTGCCTGATTTTCTGCGGCGGCGCTTCTGTCCCCACGTGCGAACTTACACGAGTAGTGATGTTCGCCGACTGTTCGACGGCCTGGACGTGGAGTTCGTCGTCCACACCCAGATCTATCCCGGCTACGACAAGATCGCCGCTCGCCATCCGAGGTTAGGAGGCTTCCTGCGTCGGGTCACCTATGCCTTGGAAGGCACGCCGCTGCGTGCTTTTGGGCTTTCGCATTTTGTGGTGGTGGAGAAATAGAAGCAAGCTACCCTTGTTGGCTTGTCAAGCCAAAGGCGCAGACACCCATACCTTGCTTTTGCCAAAAGAACCAAAATGTGCTAGACTATTACAACGAAGTGCTTAATGAAGATGTTGTGCATCATTGGTCGAAAGGAGGGATGTGCAGCGGATATAGTGAATGCTTATCTGAGTATATCTTCATGATATCACCAACATCGTGAGGAGCGATCGCTTCTCACAAGTTAACTCTAGGAGGAGGAAAAATGATACGCCAATATCGTACCTTGAGCATACTGGCATTGTTGATGGCCATCACTATGGTGCTGGCTCAGTGTGCACCCGCCGCTACCCCCACACCTACCAAAGCACCCCCCACACCAACACCAGTGCCACCCACGCCCGTGCCGACAGTGGCGAAGGAGAACGTCGCCGTCTACGCCCATGTCACCACTTTTCCGGACATTGACCCCAGCATTAGCTTCTCCAACGACTCGGTCATCACCTCCAACGCTTATGAGACATTGGTGTGGTACAACCCGCCCGGCAGCGAGGAGGTCCTGCGTCCGGGGCTGGCCGAGCGCTGGGAGACCAATGAAGATGCTACCGAGTGGACCTTCTATCTACGCCAGGGGGTCAAGTTCCACGACGGCACTGACCTCAACGCCGAGGCGGTCAAGTATTCCATCGATCGCACCATGGAGATGGGCGTGGGGGCCGCCTACATCTGGGATCCCGTGGAGGCGATCAACGTCATTGATGACTACACCGTCCAGTTCAAGCTTAAGTACCCGGCGCCGCTGGACCTCATCGCTGCCTCCGGCTACGGCGCCTGGATCTTCAGTCCGTCCTGTATCGAGGCGCAGGGAGACAAGATCAGCGAGTGGCTCAACGAGGGCCACGATTGCGGCAGCGGTCCCTACATGATCGAGAGCCGCGAGCGGGGCCAGCGGCTGATCATGAAGAAGTTCGACGATTACTGGGGCGGCTGGCAGCCGGGCCAATTCGACCGCATCGTCTTCGAGGTGGTCGAGGACCCCACCGTCCGCCAGCAGATGATCGAGGCTGGCGAGGCCGATGTGACCTATGAGCTGCCGCGGGAGAACCTGGATAGCCTGGATGCTCGCGATGATGTGACGGTGTACACCAACCCCAGCTTCCAGAACTTGCTGGGCCTGCTCAACCACCGCAAGCCGCCCTTGGATAATGTTAAGGTGCGCCAAGCCATCTCCTACGCTTTCCCCTACAAGCAGTTCATCGAGAGCGTGATGCAGGGCTATGCCGTGCAAGCTCACGGGCCGGTGCCCACGGGCATGTGGGGCTTCAGCGAGGAACTGTTCCAGTACTATCACGATCTAGACAAGGCCAAGGAGTTGCTGGCCGAAGCCGGATATCCCGAGGGCGGCTTTAAGCTGCTCATGACCTATGCCACCGGCGACCTGGATGAGCAGCAAGTGGGCGAGCTCTGGAAAGCAGAGCTGGCCAAGCTGGGTATCGAGCTGGAGGTCCAGGGCATGGCCTGGGAGTCCCAGTGGGACCTGGCAAAATCCGATCCCACCAAAGCTCAGGACATCCTGGTCTTCTACTGGTGGCCCGACATCGTTTCCCCCTACTGCTTCCTGCACGGCATGTTCCACTGCGAGGAGGAGATCCTCTTCAACCTGGGCTACTACTGCAACCCCGAGTTCGACGAGATGATTGACAAAGCTAACGAGCTTTCAGGCAGTGACCGGGAGGAGGCCGAGCGGCTGTTCATCGAGGCTCAGAAGATGCTCATCGAGAACGCGGACGCCGTATTCTTCTACGACGTGGCCAACACCCACATCCTGCGCTCGGACATCAAGGGGTACGTGGATAATCCGGCCTATCCGCACGTGGTATTCTTCTACCAGTTGTCGCGGTAACGGCCTGTCGCTCCTTCCGCGAGATTGGTGGTCACGGATTAGTATCGAAGCGTACTGCGTATTGCATAACCGATCGAAAGGAACACGCAATACGCAGTACGCGCTACCCTGTTTCGGGGAGTGGTCATGAGGAAGTGGGAATACATCGTCCGACGGCTGGCGTTGGCCGTGCTGGTGCTCTTCAGCGTTTCGGTGATCACCTTTATCATCGCTCGCGTCGTGCCTTCTGATCCAGCAGCCGCCTGGGTAGGGCCCCGGCCGACCCAGGAGCAGATCGCCCAGGCCCGCCGCGAGCTGGGGCTCGATAAGCCGCTGTACGTCCAGTACTTGCGCTACGTGAGCAGTCTGCTGCGCGGTGACCTAGGCGTGTCGGTCAAGACGCACCAGCCCATCCTGCAGGACCTGAAGACTTACCTGCCGGCCACCATGGAGCTGGTGCTCTTCGGCATGCTCATGGCCATCACCATCGGCATCCCGCTGGGCGTGCTATCGGGCGCCAGGCGCAACAGCCTGCTCGATCATGCCAGTCGGCTGGTGGCCATCGCCGGCGTCTCCATGCCCAC
>CAZRSI010000157.1:0-2940 GCA_964602575.1 uncultured Anaerolineae bacterium | reverse complement strand
GTCCTGGGGCTTTCCTTCGTCTACTCGCTGACCGGGGCCATCCTGGTGGAGGTCATCTTCTCCTGGCCCGGCCTGGGCACCTACGTGACCAACGCCGTCCTCAACGTGGACTTCCCGGTCATCATGGCTGTCACCCTGGTGGTCACGGTGTTCTATGTCTTTATCAATCTCTTTCTCGATCTCTTGCAGGCGGCTCTCGACCCTCGAGTGACACTTGGGTAGCTTTCGAATGCAGAGTGCGGAATGGGCTAAGAGCCTATCCGAAAACGCCCGTGCTCTCGCTAGACCTTAGTCCAGCGGCGGACTAAGGTCCGCCTTGAGCAGGTTTTCGGATAGATAAGTGGCCATCCGCAAACTGCTTAAGAGGGTCGCCGTCGTGCCGCCGGACTAGGGTTCGGCGAGAGCGAAGGGTTTTTGAGCAGGTTCTAAACAGGAGCGAACTGACGTGCAGATTCGTGTGATTGTGCCAGTGACGACTGAGACATTCGTGGCGGAGACCGATGTAGCCTACCGGGCCGCCGCCCGCCCCGACACGGTCATCACCACTGTGGGCCTGGACAGGGGGCCGGCCTCCATCGAGTGTGACTACGAGGAGGCGCTGGCCGTGCCTGATGTGCTGGCCAAAGTGCGCCGGGCGGCAGAAGAGGGCGCGGACGCGGTGGTGATTGACTGCATGATGGACCCGGGGCTGGACGCGGCCCGGGAGTTGGTCTCCATCCCGGTCGTTGGCCCGGTCCAGGCTTCCTTCCACCTGGCGGCGATGCTGGCCTATCGTTTCTCGGTGGTGACCATCCTGGAGCGGGACCTGCCGCTCCTCGACCGACTGTTCCGCAAGTACGGGGTGGCGGAGAAGGTGGCCTCGGTGCGGGTGATCAATGTCCCGGTGCTGGAGCTGGATGACGAGGCACGGGTGGCCACCGCAGCCACCGAAGCCGCCGCCCAAGCGGTGCGCGAGGACGGCGCCCACGCAATCGTCTTCGGTTGCACGGGGATGCGTGGGGTGACGGAGGCTGTGGCGCAGGCGCTGGCGGAGCAGGGGCTGGCCGTGCCGGTGATCAACCCCTCGGTGGCAGCCCTGAAACTAGCCGAGAGCCTGGTGGACATGGGCCTGTCGCACAGCAAGCGGACGTATTCGGCCCCGCCGGAGAAGGAAATCGTAGGCTATCAGTTCCTATGAGTTCCCCTGAGTTCCTCGGAATTCACAGAGGAACTCCGGGGAACCTTGGGAAGCACCTGACCAAGGAGCAAGCCATGGAAATTCGCGTCGTCATTCCCGTCATCGGCGAGCATTGGGCTGAGGAGGCACGCGAGACGTATGGCGCGCTGGCTCGGCCGGGCACGGCGATCAGCGCCGTGGCCATCGAGAAAGGGCCGGCTTCTATTGAGACCCACCGCGACGAGGCCTTGGCCGTCCCCGGCGTCCTGTTCGAGGTTCGCAAGGCGGAGCAACAGGGCGTGGATGCGGTGGTGATTGACTGTATGGGTGATCCGGGACTGGATGCAGCGCGGGAGCTGGTCTCCATTCCCGTGATCGGCCCGGCCCAGGCGGCCATGCACCTGGCAGCGGTGCTGGCCCATCGCTTCTCTGTCATCACCGTCCTAGAGCAAACCATCCCTCTGGTGGAGGAGCAGGTCATCCGCTACGGGCTGGCGGGGAAGCTGGCTTCGGTGCGGGCCGTGAGTATCCCCGTGCTGGAGCTCGAGGAGGACAAAGAACGGGTGGTGGAAGCGCTGATCGAGGAGGGGGTGCGGGCGGTGCGGGAGGATGGCGCGCACATCATCATCCCCGGCTGCACGGGCATGATCGGCCTGGCCCGCCGGGTGCAGGAGGGTTTGGCAGCACGCGGCTGCCCGGTGCCGGTCATCGAGCCGCCCTGGGCCGCGGTCAAATTGGCCGAGAGCCTGGTAGACATGGGCCTGTCGCACAGCAAGCGGACGTATCCGGCGCCGCCGGAGAAAGAGATCATTGGGTATCTGTAATCTGGGGTAGGGGCAAGCCTTGCGCTTGCCCAGGGCGACCGCAAGGGTCGCCCCTACACAAGTTTGGGCCGAAACATGACCACGATAGCAGAGCGTTGGTTCGGAGATTGGGCACGCCGCAGGCGAAGCCAACTGCAAGAATACGGCCTGATGGCACGGGCCTTCCGCCGCGATCCGCTGGCCGTCCTCAGCCTGCTGATCATCCTGGCTTTCGTCTTTGGGGCCATCTTCGCCCCCTACCTGACACCTTACCCGGAGGAAGGCCGGGGGGAGCCTAACATCGCCAACAAGTTTCTGCCCCCCGGCCCGGGCCACCCTCTGGGCACCGACTACCTGGGGCGGGACCTGCTGGCGCGCATCCTGTTCGGCGGGCGCAGCTCCCTGAGCATCGGCTTCCTGGTGGTGATCATCGCCGTGGCCATCGGCACGCCCCTGGGAGCCATCGCCGGCTATTTCGGCGGCTGGGTGGACGAGACCATCATGCGCATCACCGACATGTTCCTGGCCTTCCCGCCGCTGCTCCTGGCCATCGCCATCGCCGCCGCCCTGGGCCCCAGCTTCACCAATGCCATGATCGCCATTGCCTTCACCTGGTGGCCCTGGTACACCCGGTTGGTGCGCGCCCAGACCGTCTCCCTGCGCGAGCGGTCATTCATCGAGGCCGCCCGGGGCATGGGGGTGAGCAACGCGACCATCATCCGACGGCACATCTTGCCCAACATCATGACCCCGGTCCTGGTGCAGGCGACCATGGACATCGGCTCGGCCATCCTGACCGGGGCGGCCATGAGCTTTATCGGCCTGGGCGCCCAGCCACCCACCCCCGACTGGGGCAAGATGGTCTCCACCGGCCGCATCTACTTCATGAACCAGCCCTGGTTCGCCACCTACCCGGGCCTGGCCATCTTCCTGGTCACCCTGGCCTTCAACCTGCTGGGTGACACCGTGCGCGATGTGGCC
>CAZRSI010000156.1:0-6234 GCA_964602575.1 uncultured Anaerolineae bacterium | reverse complement strand
CTGGTGTCATCAGCAACTTTGCCCTCAGCCAGGGGCACGTTGAAATCCACCCGCACCAGGACACGCTTGCCCTCAACCTCGATGTCTCTAATGGTTCTCTTCATTTGTTTTTCCTCGAAATCAGTGATCGGTCAACTGCTTACTGATCACTGTTTACTGGTCACTGACCTCTACGAGAGATGTAATGGAACAGGTCGGCCACGCGGCAAGCGTAGGCCCACTCGTTGTCGTACCAGGCCACTACCTTGATCAGGTTTCCGCCCATGACCATAGTGAGGGGAACATCCACGATGGCCGAGCGGGGATCTCCCTTGAAGTCTGTCGAGACCAGAGGCTCCTCACATACTCCCAGGATGCCCTTTAGCTTTCCCTCGGCAGCTTCCCTGAAGGCGTTGTTGACCTCTTCTTCTGTTGTATTCTTGCTCAGCACCGCCACCATGTCAATGATGGAGACAGTGGGAGTGGGGACACGCATGGCAATGCCGTGGAACCTGCCTTCCAGTGCCGGAATGGTCAGGGCCGCCGCCTTGGCCGCCCCGGTGGTGGTGGGGATGATGTTCTGCGCCGCCGCTCGCGCCCTCCTAAGATCCTTGTGAGGCAGATCCAGGATACGCTGGTCGTTCGTATAGGAGTGGATAGTTGTCATCAGTGCCTTCTCGATGCCAAATGTATCGCTGAGCACTTTGGCCACCGGCGCGACGCAGTTGGTGGTACAAGAGGCGTTGGACAGGATGCGGTGTTTCTCTGGATCGTATTCGTCCTCGTTGACCCCCAGGACGATGGTCAAGTCGGGGCCCTTGGCTGGAGCGGAGATGACCACTTTCTTGGCTCCTGCGGTCAGGTGCAAGGCTGCTTTCTCTCGCTCCCTGAAGACACCTGTGGACTCGAGGACGTAATCCACCCCCAGTTCCTTCCAGGGAAGCTGGCTCGGATCGCGTTCGCAGAAGAATTTGATCTCCCGGCCATTCACTACCAAGGTGCCATCCTTGACCTCGACAGTGCCCGGAAATTGGCCGTAGTTAGAGTCGTGCCGGAGAAGGTGCGCCATGGTGGGCAGGTCGCCGATATCGTTGATGGCCACTATCTCCAGCTCATCGGGATAGTAATCCAGCATGGCCTTCAGGGCCTGCCGGCCGATGCGCCCGAACCCGTTGATTCCGATTTTGACTGTCATTTACATACCCTCCTTTGTGATTTGGTTTGGTGATCCTTGGTCCGATAGACAGAGAGGGTTATACCTCATCATCAGCCCTTGGCCCGTTTTTCGTAGAAATCCATTAAACAGCGGGCGAGCTTTTGAGGATCATGTCGCCAGGGGATCTGCAGGTCAATCAAGTCCGCAGCTATGACTTGATAGTCTCCTTGGTTGTTGTACTCCAAAGGCACTAGCTCTGTGGTGGGATTAAGCTCCACGTTGAAGTTATCGTTTGCCAAAACATAGGGGAAAACATCCCGTCCCACATGGCGCTGTAGTGCCTTTACATGATCCCCCACGCTGAAACCGTCGGTCTCGCCCTTCTGGGTAGCCACGTTGCATACATAGATTTTCAGTGCGCGGGAGGCGCGGATGGCCTTGGTGATGTCTTCCACTATGAGATTGGGCAGCACACTGGTGAAGAGGCTTCCCGGCCCCGCAACGATGAGGTCGGCTTCCAGGATGGCCCGTATAGCTCCAGGATAGGCCCGTACTCTTTCAGGCTGCAGAAAGACTCGTTCGATGGGCAGTTCGGCTGCCGTGATGCTGGACTCACCCTTCACCCGGCTAAGTGTGCCTGCCGCCTCATCCTCGCCGCGCAAATCAGCGCAAAGGGTGACATTATCCAGGGTGGATGGTAGAATACGCCCCTGCACTGCTAGTACCCTACTCGATTCCAGGATAGCTCGCTCAAAGCTACCTGTCACATCGGCCATGGCGGCAATGAACAGATTACCAAAGCTATGGCCGTCGAGGCCGTTCCCCTGGCTGAAACGGTATTGGAAGAGTTGCGTGGTCAGAGACTCGGCGTCGGCCAGGGCAGCGATGCAGTTACGAAAATCGCCTGGGGGCAATACCCCCAGCTCACGGCGCAAGCGGCCAGAGCTGCCCCCATCATCGGCCACGGTGACGATGGCCGTGATGTTGCTGGTGTATTCCTTTAGACCCCGCAATAGGGTGGAGAGGCCCGTCCCCCCGCCGATGGCTACCACCTTAGGCCCCCGTTCCCGCTGGCGATACTGGTAGACCGCCTTGGCCACCTCCTGACCAGGCCGCAAGAAGGGGGCCAGCAACGAACGGCTCAACTGTACCACAGCGATGATTACAGCAGCCAGGCCTAACCCTCCGAACAGAGCAGCTCGGGCCAGGCGGGAGATGAATTGTAGGGTAAGATAGTAGAAAAATGCTGGAAGGGATTGTTGCCGATAAATGTTAACCAGAAGGTAAGCGAAGCCCAAACCAACACAGGTAACACCCAGCACAAGCAACAGCAGCCATCGCTTAACGCCCATGCCCGGGTAAAGCCACTCCCAGCCAGAAATGTTTTTGGGGAAGAATTTCATGCCTACCGCCCTCCGGTCCTCCAGCAACGCTTGCTCCGATATTATAACCTAACTATTCTGGCAAGTCAAACAAACTTGGCTCCTCGACTCTCGCATCTTGGTCGGTCCCCCCTGCGTAAGGGGCATGGTTTGCCTTGGCGCTTGAAAATTTTAAGGTTTCAGCTCTTGACAAAACGCTAAAAAGGTGATATAATCCATATGTGCAAAAAGTCAATATAGGTATAGGACACTATTTAGGAAGGTGAACGATGCCGCGTGGTCGTCGGCATAGGTGGAGGAGTAGAGGCCGCGGGCCCTGCCCTACACGGATATATCGTTTCGTGGAGCCATGTCTGCTGTTGTTGCTCCATCGAAAGGCCGCGCATGGCTACAGCCTGCAGGAGAGCCTGAAGGAGTTCGGTTTCGCCGAGGCTCCTATTGATCCCAGCGTGGTTTATCGAGTCCTGCGAGAGATGGAGGCCCAGGGGCTTGTAACCTCGGACTGGGATACCGAGGGTTCGGGTCCGCCGCGGCGAGTTTATCAACTGACTGCCGAGGGCAACCAGTACCTGGCCCAATGGGTGGCCGACTTGCGGGAGACCGACCGTGTGTTGCACAGCTTCTTTGATGCTTATGACCAGCGCATGGAGGAAGGGGAGGGTGAGCATCATTGATAAGTTGATCGCCTCCCTGAAGGGCGATGCACCCTTGCGCGAAGTGCGAGTCTGCGCCTTCTGGACGGCGGTGGTGCTCGATGACGGGCGCTGTGGGTTGGCCTCCACGCTGCGGCCCGATGAGCCCCAGTGCGCCGGCCCCGCCCCCCTGGTGCCACAAGCGGGCCATCTGCTGGAGTGCAGCGCCTTGGAGTTGGCCAAATACGCCAAATCCGATAGCCTCCTGGAGGCCTCAATTGGGATGGCAGCCATAAACTCGCTGATGGAGATTGATGAGAGCTGCTGCGTGGAGCTGAACGCAGAGGAGGTAATCCTGAAAGAGGGAGCGGACAGAAAAGTGGCCATCGTGGGACACTTTCCTTTCATCCCCAGGGTGAGGGAGGTGGCCGAGAAGCTCTGGGTGCTGGAAAAAAGGCCGGTAGGGGGAGACCTGCCCGCGGAGATGGCCGCCGAGGTGCTCCCCCAGGCCGACGTGGCGGCCATCACCGGCACCTCGCTCATCAACCACACTTTTGAGGGATTGATGAAGTTGTGCCGTCCTGACGCTTTGGTTATCGTTCTGGGCCCCACCGCGCCCCTCTCGCCCGTGCTCTTCGACTACGGAGCGGACATAATCTGTGGAACCCTGGTCACCAACACGGAGTCCGTGCTGCAACTCATCGGCCAGGGAGCCAACTTTGGGCAGGTGAAGCGCGGCGGGGGTGTGCGATTGCTGACCATGGCCCGGACGGGGCACCCCGCTTGACGAAAATCAATGGGGGGCGACCGCAAGGGATCGCTCCTACAACTGGATTTGAATATCCCAAATCAATTACATGAGAAAGGAGCAAGAAATTGGTAGACGAACAACAGATATATCAAGCGTTGCAAGGGGTAAAACACCCCGAATTGGGCCGCAGTTTGATGGAACTGGGCATGATCAGGGACATAAGGGTAGACGACGAGCGAGTGAGATTCACCGTCGTACTGCCCTTCATGAACGTACCCATCAAGGACCAGATTGTGAACGAAGCGCGGGCAGCGGTGAAGAAGCTGCCAGGGGTCGAGGGGGTGGACATAGAACTGGCCGAGATGACCCAGAAGGAGCGGGCGCGCTTCATGGCCGCTCAGGAGGAAAGGAGTGGCTTAGCGGAGCATTTAAATCGCATCGGGCAGGTCATTGCCGTGATGAGCGGCAAGGGGGGCGTGGGAAAGTCGCTGGTGGCAGGGCTTCTGGCCGTGGCCCTGAGGAGGGAAGGATACAAGGTTGGGGTGCTCGATGCCGACATCACCGGCCCCAGCATTCCCAAGATGTTCTTCCCCACCCAAAGGCATCCGCGCAATAGCCCTATGGGCATCCTGCCGGTAGAGAGCGAAATGGGCATCAAGGTCATGTCCATCAACCTGCTTCTTCCCCGGGAGGACGAGGCAGTTATCTGGCGAGGGCCGCTCATCAGCACGGCCATCAAGCAGTTCTGGGGCGATGTCTTCTGGGGCGACCTGGATTATCTTGTCGTGGACCTGCCCCCCGGTACGTCTGACGCCTCGCTGACGGTGATGCAGGCCATCCCTTTGGGCGGGGTGGTGTTAGTCACCTCACCGCAGGGCCTGGCGGCCATGGTAGTCAAGAAGGCGGCCCGCATGGCCCAGACGATGGGAGCGCCCATCCTTGGAGTGGTAGAGAATATGAGTTACGTCGTCTGCCCCGATACAGGCAAGCAATGGGAGCTCTTCGGGCCGAGTAAGGCTGAAGAGATGGCAGCTCAATTGGGCGTGCCCCTCCTGGGGCGATTGCCCATTGACCCCCAGATCGCCCGGCTCTGTGACGAGGGGCGGATCGAGGAGTATCAGTCCGATGCCTTTGCTGCTGTCGCCAAAGAGCTGCTGGCACGTGTCAAACAGGAAGCTAACGGATGAAAACCTATCTCGACTGTTTCCCCTGCTTCCTGCGCCAAGCGCTAGAGGCGGCGAGGATGGTCGAAGCCGATGAGGAACGGCAGCGGATGATACTCGATCGCACGATGGCTTTGCTCCGGGATGCCCCCTTGGAGAGCACGCCGCCGGAGATCGGCGATCGGGTGCACCGCATTGTGCGAGAGTTAACCGACAACAGCGACCCCTACGCTCCTGCCAAGGCAAAGAGCACAAGGGAGGCGCTTCGCCTGTATCCTAGGCTGAGGGCTTTGGTTACCGAGGGAGGGGACTGGCTGGAGCGAGCGGTTCGCATCGCCATCGCAGGCAACGTGATTGATCTCGCCCCGGCGGCCGATTTTGACATCGAGGAGACGTTGGAGAGCCTCCTATATCAACCGTTTGCCATAAACGACATAGCAGCTTTCAGGAAGGTACTTTTGGGAGCGCGTTCGGTGCTTTATCTGGGCGATAACGCTGGGGAAACGGTCTTCGACCGGGTGCTCATCGAGATGTTGGATCTTCCCGTTATCTATGCTGTCAAGGGAGGACCTATCCTCAACGATGCCACACTGGAGGACGCCTTGGCCGCTGGCCTAGACGAGGTGGCCGAGGTGGTGAGCACCGGTTCCGACGCGCCGGGCACCCTCCTGAGTAAATGCAGTGCTGAGTTTCGCGCCCTCTACGAGCGAGCCGATCTGGTCATCGCCAAGGGGCAGGCCAACTATGAGACGCTGAGTGAAGAGGGAGAGCAAATCTTCTTCCTGCTGAAGGTCAAGTGTCCGGTTATCGCTCGCGACGTGGGTGCGCCGGTGGGAAGCATTGTGCTGAAGCAGGGTAGTAACAGGAATTTGGAGAGAGGAGGTGACTGATATGCCAGCTTTTGATGGAACTGGACCCCGGGGGTTGGGTCCCATGACCGGCCGCGGGAGGGGATACTGCGCCATTGCATTCCCCCCGCCTGGAACGGGGAGGACTCCCTACGGCTACGCGGGATTGGCCGGCACACCGGTGCAAATGGTGACGCCGCCTGTTCCTGCAGCATCCTTCAGGCCTTTCCCCACCATGCTATTTGGCCGGAGGTTGGGATGGCGCCGGGGCTGGGGTAGAGGGAGATGGCGATAGCACGAAATCGCAAGCTAACTTGTGAGAA
>CAZRSI010000155.1:0-6266 GCA_964602575.1 uncultured Anaerolineae bacterium | reverse complement strand
GCTCGGGGTCCCCCGGTCCTGCGCCGACGAAATAGACCATACCAGGCGGCATATTAATTGGTTGCTCGGTGGCACTCATCATCTCACCTTTCGGCAGGAGCAGAGCTAACTTGCCGGGGGAGGATCGCCGGTCGGGCGCTATCGTCGGGGCGGGGGAAGACGGTGACGCTTCATGCAGAACGGTTAGGACGGCGATGCCTTCCCGGGTAGCTAGTTGGCGGACCAAGGAGAGAATGGCGACCTGATGGTGCATATCCAGATGGGTCGTTGGCTCGTCCAGAAGCAAGCAATGAGGCTCCTGAGCCAGAGCCCGGGCCAGCACCACCCGTTGCCGCTCGCCGCCGGAAAGCTCTCCCACCAGTCGGTCGGCCAAGTGGGCTATCCCAACCCATTCCAAGGCCCGGTGGGTGGCCTTTCGGTCGCGCTCGCGGGCCATTCCCAGGAAGCCCAGGTAGGGGGTGCGCCCCAGGAGGGCGCTTTCCCATACGGTGAACGTGGGCGGCAGGTAAGTGCCCTGCGGCACCAGGGCGAGCAACCGGGCCAGGTCACGCCGAGGCCAGCTTGCCGGAGGGCGGCCGAAGAGTTTGATTAACCCCTTGCTCGGGCGGAGCAATCCGGCAGCCAACTTAATCAAAGTGGACTTGCCGGCACCGTTGGGCCCTATCAAACTCACAACCTCCCCCGGCCTCAGGCGCAGGTTCACGCCCTTCAACACAAGGCGCTCGTTATATGCAAAGCTCAGGTGGCTGATTTCCAGCGGATACGTATCCATCGTCAGAAAACCTCCCGCTTCTGTTGCCGCAGCAGGTAGAGGAAGAAGGGCGCACCGACCAATGCCGTCACCACGCCAAGTGGCAGTTCCCTGGGGACAAAGAGGGTGCGGGCCAGCCCATCGGTCAGGATCAGGGCAGCGCCGCCGACCAGGGCGCTCATCGGAAGCAGGAAGCGGTAGTCCGGCTCCCAGATAAGCCGCGCTATGTGGGGCACGATCAGTCCCACAAAGCCGATGACCCCGCTGACCGACACGGCGGCTGCCGTAGCCAGGGAGGTGGCCATGATGAGGATGCCTTTAACCCGCTCCACGGCAACGCCCAAAGCCTGGGCCTGGTCTTCGTCCAGTTGCAGCACGTTCAGGGTGTGAGCGTGCCAGCCGATAACCGAGAAACCCAGGAGCAGGTAGGGCAGGATGGCCCACACCTCGTCCCAATTCGCCAGGGCCAGGCTGCCCATCAACCAGCCCAGAGCGTGGATAGTGCTGAAGGCATCCTTGGCGGTGAACATCAGGAAAGTGGTGCCTGAGGAGAGCAATGCCCCCAGGGCCACGCCGGCGAGGATGAGGGTGGTGACGGGCGTTCGCCCCCCGACATGGGCCAATGCGAAACCTCCCGAATTTGTGTATCTAAAAAAATTAATGGTGGGGAGAAACGTTTTCAAACCCCCACCATCTCAAACAAAATCCCCTTGTCTTCGCGACAAGGGGATCAAATGGTGCTCCGGCTCTGATCACGTTCCCGTCCCCTTTCTCTCGAAGGTTGTTGGAACCGCGGAGAGGCGGGTATCCTGGCTTAGGGTCAGCCATTTGGCCAGCCCATCACAGTTGCGGGACAGCGCCGGACTCTCACCGGACTTCCCCCTTTAAGCCCTGCCTTTCGAACAGGGTCACCTCTACCGGTCAGGCATATTCAATTTTTCAAGCTAAGAGCCTATCCGGAAAAATGCTCACGGCGGACCAAGGCCCGCCGCCGGACTAAGGTCCAGCGGAAGCGAAAAGACTTTTCGGACAGGCGCTGATTATACCACGGTTTGCTGATTTAGTCAAGTCGTCGGTATTAGTTCATGTTTCACGTCTTCACGTAGGTGTATTTCACTTTGGGGCGAGCTATACCAAATGTCATAGTGAAGTGCTACAAGTCAACAGCGTAACGTCCCGCCACTTGAAGAGCTTTGGTTGAATTGAGCGGTTACAGGGAATGAGGCACTACGGCCTGAACGCCGTGGCTTGTGGAGTCAGGTCACGCTGCATCGTTCAAGGTGTAGTGCCCCACCGCCCCAAGCGCTTTGGTTGGATCAGCAGGTGCTGAGGTTTGTAGTTTTTCAGATGGCAATATGGGGCCATTGGGGAAACCTGCCCTAAAACTGAAATACACCTTTTGCTTTTTGCGTCCTTGACGGTTTGGTCTGAAAGAGGTATACTTATACACGAACGCTCAGATGCTTATCGGCATGGAGATACTGGATGAGAAGGAATTTGTTCGGCTACATCTCGTTTGTTATATCAGGAATTCTGCTATTTTCTTTGCTCTGGACGGTCCCTTTGCAAGCGCAAGATGAAGCCGATTTCGTTCAGGAGCTCATTGACAACATGTCGGTGGAGGAAAAGGTGGGGCAGGTATTCCTGGTTACTTTCACAGGTAGCGATTTGGGCCCCAAGTCCGACATTGCTGAGCTCATCAAGGAATACCGGGTGGGTGGAGTGATGCTCCTGGCCAGCAATCATAACTTCACCAACGGAGAGGATACACCTCGCCAGGTAGCCGAGTTAGTCAATGTCCTTCAGAGCATAGCTTTCAGCCAACCGATAAGCGGTACCACGACCGCCATCCCCTTGTTTGTTGCTGTCACCCAGGAGGGCGATGGCTTTCCCTATACCCAAATCACCGGCGGTGTGACAGCAGTGCCCAACAACATGGCCCTCGGCGCCACCTGGAACGTGGATAATGCCGAGAAGATAGGCGAGATAGTGGGGCGAGAGCTGGCAGCCATGGGCATTAACCTGCTCCTGGGGCCCTCGCTGGATGTGCTGGACAACCCACGGCCGGGCCTCAAGGGGGACCTGGGCACTCGTGTCTTCGGAGGCGATCCCTACTGGGTGGGAAAATTCGGCCAGGCCTACATTCGCGGAGTGCACCAAGGAGGCGAGGGTAGGGTAGCGGTGGTGGCCAAGCATTTCCCTGGCCTCGGGGGCAGCGATCGCCGCGCCGACGAGGAAGTGGCTACGGTGCAGAAGTCACTGCAGGAGCTGCGCAAGATCGAACTGGCTCCTTTTTTTGCCGTTACCCAGTTCAGAAAAGATGACCCTCAAGCTGTGGCCGATGCCTTGATGACCTCCCACATCCGCTATCGAGGGTTTCAGGGCAACATCCGCCAGCTCACCCGGCCCATCAGCTTCGACCCCCAGGCTCTCCAGGCCCTGATGGCTCTGCCCGAATTCGAGCCCTGGCGCAGTGGAGGGGGGCTGATGGTAAGCAATGCTTTGGGAGTGCCAGCGGTACGCAAGTACTACGATCCTCAACTCCAGACCTTCCCCCACAAACGCATTGCTCAGGAGGCGTTCCTGGCTGGCAACGACCTGTTGATGCTCTCCGAGTTTGCCCTAACTGATAGCTGGCCAGAGCAGTTGGAGAACATCAAGGCCACCATTCAATTCTTCCGCGACAAATACCTCGACGACCCTGCTTTTCAGATGCGAGTGGATGACGCCCTGCGGCGCATTCTGACCCTCAAACACCGGTTATACCCTGATTTCACACTGGAGGCGGTTCAAGTTGACACGGAGAAACTGGCAGAGGTTGTGGGACAGGGAAGGGAAGAGGTCTTTCAGATTGCCCAACAGGCCATCACACTCATCTACCCCGGACGGGAGGAATTGGCGGACAGGCTTCCCAGCCCACCTCTGCTGGAAGATGATATTCTCATCTTCACCGAGGATCGGCAGGGGAGGGACTGTCCCGAATGTGAGCCCTTTCTCTTCATCGAGACCGATGCTTTGAGGAACACCATTCTCCGACTCTATGGCCCCGAGGCCATCGGGCAGGTGGACCCCGCACGCATTCATAGTTTTACTTTCAGCCAACTGAAGCAGTTTCTGACCGAAGGGGCTGTTCCTGGGGTAGATATGGAGGGCTTGATAGGCGAAGCCGATTGGCTCATCTTCGCCATGCTGGATTTCAACCCGGAGGATTATCCGCTGTCCGATGGGGTGAAGTCCCTTTTGAAGCTGCGCCCCGATGTTCTACCTGGCAAGAAGGTAGTGGTACTGGCTTACAACGCCCCTTACTACCTGGACAGCACGGAGATCAGCAAGCTGACCGCCTACTATGGTGTCTACAGCAAAGTCGAGCCTTTTATCGAGGCCTCGGTGCGGGCTCTTTTCCAGGAATTCTTGCCCCAGGGGGCCTCGCCGGTCAGCGTGGAGGGGATCAAGTACAATCTGATCACTCAGATGGAACCCGATCCCGATCAGGTCATCGAGGTCATAGCTCCAGCCATGCTCCCGACGGAGGAGGGGGCAACACCTACGCCTATTGACCTCCGCGTGGGGGATGAATTGCGGGTGCGAACCAGCGTCATCCTGGATAAGAATGGCCACCCGGTCCCCGATGGCACGCCGGTGACATTCCGTCTGTTCTATCCAGCCGAGTCGGTGGAATCACCTCCCCATAACGTGACCACCGTGGATGGGATAGCGGAGACGACTATTATTGTGGAGAGGACGGGGGAATTGCACATCACGGTGACCAGCGGCTCGGCCAAAACATCTAACACCCTGAAAGTGATTATCCAGGGCGATGAGCCGGCCACTATTGCTACCCTGGTGCCCACTCCTACGGATACTCCCCCGCCCACTCCTATGCCAACTCCGACTTCCACGCCTACCGATACCCCTACGCTCACCCCCACCCCAACTCCAACCGATACTCCCATGCCTACTGCTACACTTACCCCCACTCCCACATCAACTTCTGAACCCACTGCGACGGTTATGCCTACGGAGACTCCTTCAGGCAAGGAAGAGGGCGCGGGAGAGGAGGGGGAAAGTAAAGGCAAGGGTGCAAAGCGGCGCGTAGATATGGGGGACTTCCTGTTGGCTGTTGTGGGCAGTATAGCAACCGGCGGGGCAAGCTACATGATGCAGCGTAACGGCGGCCATTCTTTGGCGAGGCGATTGCGGTTCTTCTTGTGGAGCGTGGTGGGTGGGTTGTCGGGTTACAGTTTCTACGGGCTAAGCCTACCTGGGGCAAGCCTGTTCCGCCGACTGTCACCGAACTGGGGAGCTCTTTTTATGTGCTTACTGTTTAGTGTGATACCTTTGGCTTATGCAGTGGGAGAACAGGTGTGGGATAGGCTGCAGGAGGGCAGAGGGGCAGAGGGGTAAAGAATTTGTCGAAAAACCGTTGTTCATCCCATGGAAAGGGAAGGTGCAAAGATAGTGACCAGCAGGGCCAGGATGAGCAAGCCCAAGACCACGGCCAATAGCGCCCTGTTCTCCTTAACGGCATCCACCCACTCTCCCCACTTCCCTTCGGCCAGGAGCACGTTGCTTATGGGCTCGGGGATAGAGGGGGAGCGCAATTCCGCCCTGAATTCTGCTACGCTGGATGGTCGCTCGTTGGGGTGCATCTTCATGGCCCACAGAATGGCTCGCTCGGTGCTGGGTGATAGTCGCGGGTTAAGGCTGCGAGGAGGGGGTAGGGAATCGGGTTGCAGGAAGCGCTGCTTGGCATCGGTTGGGGGGCGGAGAGTGAGGAGGTGATAGAGAGTGGCTCCCAACGAGTAGATATCGGACCGGATATCGGTATGTCCCGTGTCTCCTCCGTATTGTTCCAGTGGGGTGTACTGTACCGTCCCCCGGCCCTGAAGGATAGTGATCGTCCTGGCGTCATCAGGCGCTAAGAGCTTTACCAGTCCGAAGTCCACCAATTTAACAGTGCCGGCTGGGGTGAGTCGGATATTGGCGGGCTTGATATCGCGGTGAAGGATGGGCGGGTCCTGGCTGTGAAGGTATTCTAGAGCATCGCAGAGTTGCTCGGCCCAAGCCAGCACTTGCTTTTCTTCCAGGAATCGGCCTTGGCGTCGTGCCTCATCCATAATCTCTTTAAGGTTGCGGCCAGCCACGAAGTCCATCACCAGGTACTCTCGTCCCCCTTCGGAGAAATAGTCAGAAACCTTGGGCAGATTGGGGTGGTCCAGCCTGGCCAACACGCTGGCTTCGCGGTGGAATTGCTCTCTGGATTGAGCGGCAAAGCTGGGATCGGCTTCAAGCTGAATCTCCTTGACAGCGCATTGCCTGCCCTCCAGGCGCAGGTCTTCGGCCCGGTAGACAGCGCCCATGCCTCCCTGGCCCACTAGTTCTACTATTTTGTATCTTGACCGCAAGATGGTACCAAGCGGTAGTGATGATGGCAGGATCAAAGCCGTTACCCTCGCAAGGAGTTTGCTTATAGCTTAAACCATAATCATTTTCTTGTCAAATAAATCCAGCATAA
>CAZRSI010000154.1:0-6280 GCA_964602575.1 uncultured Anaerolineae bacterium | reverse complement strand
CAACTCCTCCATCAAGCGTAGGGCTGTCGTCGTTTTCCCCCCGGCCCCCACGAAGGAGATAACCTCTTAACTTTGATACCCAGAGCCTTGTGCAGTAGCATTTCACATAATTATACCAGCTTTCGACTGTCTTAGCAACAGGCCAACATTTTTGTTTGTTGCCCACTTCCCAATCTCCCCGTTACGGTGTATAATTACAGGCGAACTCAACATGGGAGGATAGCTGATGAGAAAGATCCGGGTGCTCATCGCCAAGCCGGGCCTGGACGGGCACGACCGCGGGGCCAAGGTGGTGGCCAGGGCCCTGCGCGACGCGGGAATGGAGGTCATCTACACTGGCCTCCGCCAGACGCCGGAGATGATCGCTGAAGCGGTCCTGCAGGAGGATGTGGATGTGGTGGGTCTCTCCATCCTATCAGGAGCCCACATGGCCCTCTTCCCTCGTATTATGAAACTTCTTAAGGAAAAAGGGTTGGACGATGTGCTGGTCGTTGCCGGCGGGATCATCCCTGACGAGGATGTGCCTGCCCTCAAGGAGATGGGTATCCGGGGCATTTTTGGGCCAGGCACATCCACGCAGGACATTGTTCAGTTCATCAGAAAGGAAATGGGGGAGAGGGAGGGAACTGAAGGAACTCCGGGGAAGTGAGAAGGTTTCCCTCCGAGTTCCCTAAGTATATTGATGCATAGATTCGTTTCGAGTTTCCCGTTCGCCACACCGCCCGGAGCTTCAGCCCCGCGCTGGCGCCGAGCAAACTCGGAACGAACTTCCGGAAGGCTGTACTTAGCGCCGCCTGCCTAGCCCTTTACAGGCTCTCCAAGGCGCTGGACCAAGGTCCCACACACTTTAGGAGATCAGCGACGCAAATGTCCACTAAACTAGTCGAGCAAACTCTTTCCGGCAACCGCCGCGCTATCGCCCGCCTGATTACAATAATCGAGAACAATGAACCTCAGGCAAGAGAGGCTCTAGCTGCCCTCTATCCCCATACCGGCCAGGCCCATATCGTGGGGGTGACAGGAGCGCCAGGGACGGGCAAAAGCACTCTGGTCAATGAGCTGGCCAAGGTCTACCGCCGGAGGGGACGCACGGTGGGCATCATCGCCGTGGATCCCACCAGTCCTTTCTCCGGCGGAGCCCTCCTGGGCGACCGCATCAGGATGCGCGACCTGTTCGGGGATCCGGACATTTTCATCCGCAGTATGGCCACCCGCGGCAGTCTGGGTGGCCTGGCCCGGGCCACCGCCGACGTCATCAAGGTGCTGGATGCCGCTGGTTACCAGATGATCTTTGTGGAGACGGTGGGAGCCGGCCAATCGGAAGTGGAAATCGCCAAGGCTGCCCACACCACCATCGTGGTGGAGGCGCCGGGCCTGGGCGACGACATCCAGGCTATCAAAGCCGGCATCACCGAGATCGCCGACATCTTCGTGGTCAACAAGGCCGACAGAGAGGGGGCCGACAGCACTGCCCTGGCTTTGGAGATGGTTCTGGACCTCAACCACCGCGCACACCTTTCAGCCCAAGACACCGGATGGCGACCTCCCATCTGCAAAACGATAGCCCTGCGCGGCGAGGGCATTGAGGCAGTGGTGGAGGCCATCGAGGCACATCGCACCTACCTACTTCGGAGCGGGGAGAGGAAACAGCGCGAACGGGAACGCATTGAGACAGAGCTCAGGGAGATGATCTCCCAGGAAATGACCAGGAGGTTCTTCCAACGAATGGATGAGGAAGTGATAGAGAAGTTCGTTGACCGTATCGCCTCCCGAGAACTGGATCCCTATTCGGCCTTGGCCATGCTTCTGGAGAAGTGAGATGGGTTGGCTCCTTGGTTGTTTTATCCTCCTGGGGCTTCTGGCAGGCATATTCATCTTGGCTGAACGCTCCAGAAACAGAGTGCGTAGAAAGCTGAACAAGGGCTTGTCCATCAAGAGGAGACAAGAGCGAATAATCCAGGAAGACGCCGAGAGAGATTACTGGTGGCACTAACATGCCCGAGTTGCCAGAGGTTGAAACCATTGTCCGGGGCTTGCGCGAGCCTCTCGTGGGACGCCGGTTCACTGGCCTCCGCATCGGCTGGGAGAACCTGATCGCCAAGCCAACAGCAGAGGAGTTCAAGCGCCGTATCGTAGGCCAAAAGATACTGGATGTGAAACGGCGCGGCAAATACCTGGTCTTCGCCCTATCCGGTGGGGAAAGCCTGATCATTCACCTGCGCATGACTGGCCAGCTGCTGATCAGGAACTCGGGCGATGAACTCGATAAGCACGATCACCTGATCTTCGAGCTGGACGATGGGCGGGAGCTGCGCTTCAACAACGTGCGCAAGCTGGGGCGGGTCTATCTGGTGAACGACGAGGACGAAGTGGTGGGCAAACTGGGGCCGGAGCCCCTGGACGACGATTTCACCCCAACCGATTTCGCAGCTCTCCTCTGCGGAAAGCGAGGCATGATCAAGCCTCTGCTGCTGAATCAGCGGTTCATAGCTGGCATCGGCAACATCTACGCCGATGAGGCCCTCTTCGCCGCTCGCATTCATCCTGAGCGTAGGGCTGACACGCTCACTGCCGAGGAAATCGAGCGCCTGTATGATGCCATCTGCCAGGTTCTACGTCAGGGGATTGAAAACAGAGGTACAACTTTCAGCACCTACCGTGACGCTGAGGGGAAGGAGGGGAGGAATCAGGAATACCTGCGGGTGTTCAGACGCACAGATCAGCCTTGTCCTCGCTGCGGTACGCCCATCAAGCGCACGGTAGTGGGTGGGCGGGGCACGTATTTTTGCCCGAAGTGCCAGAGACCGGGATAAAGTTGCTCTCTCTAGGGGGAACAAATCATGAGATATAACTCTTGGTTCCAATGCATTCGCGGCTGCGGTCAGCGCTATTCCATCTACGATATTGTCTACCGCTGCGAGCGATGTGGTGGATTGCTGGATGTGGAGCACGACATCGAGGCTCTGAAATCCCGTAGCGCTGCCGCCTGGATGAAACTCTTCGACGAGCGCATCCGCACCAACGAATGGCCCTACGGCAGTGGGGTGTGGGGGAAGAAAGAGTGGGTCTGCCCACAGATAGCTAATGAGAATGTGGTCTCCATGTACGAGGGGCACACCAATTGCTTCTGGGCCGAACGGCTGGGGAAGGAAATCGGTGTGGAAGACCTGTGGATCAAGCTGTGTGGCAACAGCCACACTGGCTCCTTCAAAGACCTGGGCATGACGGTGCTGGTCTCGGTGGTCAAGCAGATGATAGCCGACGGCAGGCCGATCCGAGCCGTAGCCTGCGCTTCCACTGGCGATACTTCGGCTGCCCTGGCCGCCTATTGCGCCGCCGCTGGCATCCCTTCCATCGTCTTTCTGCCACGGGGCAAGGTTTCCATCGCCCAACTGGTCCAGCCCATCGCCAATGGAGCCATCGTGCTGGCTCTGGACACCGACTTCGATGGGTGCATGAAGCTGGTGCAAGAGGTTACGGCTGACAAGACCATCTACCTGGCCAACTCCATGAACCCCCTCCGCATGGAAGGCCAGAAAACAGTGAGCATCGAGATCGTGCAGCAGTTCGACTGGGAGGTTCCCGACTGGATTGTGATCCCGGTTGGCAACCTGGGCAATATCAGCGCCCTGGGCAAGGGCTTCCTGATGATGAAGGAACTGGGCCTCATTAACAAGTTGCCGCGTATTGCCTGTGCTCAGTCAGAGAAAGCCAACCCCTTTTATCTGAGCTACTTGACCGAGTTCAAAGAGTACCGGCCTGTCACTGCGCAAAAAACTCTGGCCAGCGCCATCCAGATTGGCCATCCGGTGAGTTACGAGCGGGCCGTCAAAGTGCTCAAAGCGTTCAATGGGGTGGTGGAGCAAGTCAGCGAGGATGAGCTGGCCAATGCCGCCGCCCGGGCCGATAGGACGGGCATGTACTGCTGCCCCCACACCGGCGTGGCCCTGGCCGCGCTTTTCAAGCTGGTAGACCGGGGTGTCATCAAACCCTCGGATAGGGTCATCGTCATCTCCACCGCCCACGGCCTCAAATTCACCGATTTCAAGGTGGGCTACCACGACCGGGCGCTGAAAGAAGTAGTTGCTCGCTACGCCAACCCGCCGGTGGAACTGTCCGCCGATTATCGGGTGGTGAAAGAGGCCATTGCCAGGGAGTTGGACCGGCGAGGGTTCAACTAATATTCTGAAACCGCCTCCACTTTGTACTTCCCGTTCTCCTCCCGCAGATATCCCATCTGCACCTGCGAGTCGTGCTCGAAGATGAGAAGGGCGTGCTTCTCCAGGGCCCAATCCCTGATGCGGCGCTTGGTCTCGATGGTCTCCAGGGGCTCTGTATCGAAGGCCGAGGTCCAGGCCAGGCGCTCCATGTTTATCGCCCAGGAGGCCAGGTCGCCCAGGTAGATAGCTGTCTCCCCACCTGATTCGATAACCACGCTCTGGTGAGCGCGGGTGTGGCCTCTGGTGACGATGCATCGCACCTCGGAGGTGACGCGGGTGTCGCCGTAGAGCAAGCGCAATTGGCCCCGCTCTTCCAGGGGGATGAAGTTCTCGGCCAGGTAGGTGGCCTTGGTGCGCTCATTGGGATAACGGGCATCGGCTAACTCCAGGCGTTGGATCCAGTACTCGGCGCGAGGGAAAGTGAGAACAACCTCCCCATCCTTCAGGATAGTGTTCCCGCCGCAGTGGTCGGAATGAAGGTGGGTGTTGATGACGATGTCAATGTCCTCAGGGGCGAAGCCCAGGCGGTGCAAATCCCCCACCAGGCGATTCTCGCCAACGAGGCCCCAAATCTTCCGTTCTTTGGCCGAGAGCTTGTCGCCGAAGCCGGTGTCCACCAGTATCTTCTTGCCCTCGGATTCGATGAGTAGACAACTCAGGGCCATGGGGACTCGGTTCAACTCGTCGGCCTGGACGACTTTCTCCCAGAGCACCTTGGGCACCAGGCCGAAGTGGCCTCCGCCGTCCATCCAGGCCAGGCCGTCGCTAACAATGTGCAAATTCACATTACCGAGACGCAATTAGCTTCCTCCCACAGACAAGGTTTTCTCCAAATTCTACCACAGGTACACTCTTTGATCAAACTTCCGAACCCCGGCACCCCCCTTCTCTTGTGTTGATGTCTCCCTTCGTGCTCCGGCAGGATCGCCAGACCCTGCCGCCAAGCCATCGGGTCTGACGATCCGATGGGAGCGAAGCAGCTCAGAAATATCAACACAATAATGAGGAGACTACCTGCCCCCCCGCTTGACGAGATATCCTTACGGTGGTATATTATCTGCAAACAACATTGAGGAGGGGAAAATAATGAAAACCGAATCTTTCCGAGGCCGAGATTTCCTAACCCTCCTGGATTACACCAGGGAAGAAATCGAGACCATCCTGGATGTAGCGCTGGACCTCAAGCGCCGTTTCGCTCTGGGCGAGCCTCACGATCACCTGCTGCGGGGTAAAACCCTGTTCATGATCTTCTACAACCAGAGCCTACGTACCCGCAACAGCTTCGAGGCGGGGATGACCCAGTTGGGCGGGCACGCCCACTTCCTGGACCCAACCAAGATCTACACCCCCGCTCTGCCCGGCCGAGAGGTGGCCTACACCACCGAGCGCGTCTCCGACGTGGCGCGGGTGCTGGCTCGCATGGGCCATGGCATCGCTATCCGCTGCTACGGCGACCCGGTGGACTGGGAGTATGGCGGGGCCCACGAGATGATCCGTAATTTCGCCTACTGGGCCGATATTCCGGTGATCAATATGGAGTGCGATAAGTATCACCCCTGCCAGGCTCTGGCCGACATCCTCACCATCTACGAGAAGTTCGGCACCTTCGAGGGGGTCAAGTTCGTGATGAGCTGGGCCTATTCACCCAGCATCCACAAGCCGCGAGCCGTGCCGCAAAGCGCTATTATCGCCGCCACCATGATGGGCATGGATGTGGTGCTGGCCCATCCCGAGGGGATGGAGCTGGACGAGGAGGTCCTCTCAGCCTGCGAAGAATACGCCGAACAGTATGGGGGCACTTTTGAGATCTCCAATAGCATGGAGGAAGCCTTCGAAGGGGCCCACGTGGTCTACCCTAAGTCTTGGACGGCTGTGTCCATGTTCAAGCCGCCCGTTGGCGAAGATGACCCGGAGAAAACCAAGGAGATATTCGAGGCCAACAAGGACTGGATCTGCGATGCGGACAAGATGGCCCTGGCCGATCCTGATGCTATCTATATGCACTGCCTCCCCTGCGACAGGGGCTTCGAGGTGACTGACGAGGTTATTGATGGCCCCCA
>CAZRSI010000153.1:0-6360 GCA_964602575.1 uncultured Anaerolineae bacterium | reverse complement strand
CTATTGCCCTTGTATCGCGTAATGATCACCCTGTCAATATTAAAGCCTACATCACTGGCCAACTCAGATAAAAGCAAGTCCACCGGGATCAATTCTCCTGCAAAGCGGACATTGCCCACGACCAAGGCTATCTTGGCTCCCGACCGACATACTTTGTACAGCTCCTTAAGCACCAAATTCATGTCTTCGAAGTAGCCTTTGATCATGACAGGAATGCGGGGGTTATTGAGCTTCTTTCCGGCCAGGTTGGACAGCACCTCTAAAAGGACGGGATGGTTCACCTCATCGGTAGGAGCAGGGCGGGATTCGATGTGCGAGCGTAGGAGGCTGTGACGAATGGCTTTGAGGCCATCGAAATCCTCCACAAAGGCCAGACACAGCTCTAGGCTGTAAATGCGGCTGTAGTCATAACGATTCAAATATGGGGGAGAGGTTATAACGATGTCAGCATAGTCATCAATAACGGAAGTGAAATCTCTGGCGTCGGCCAGGCGTACATAAGTTCTCTGAGAAGGCACTGTATACTTGACGGGCTTCTCGAAAAGGCGCATTTGGTATCCTACGGTCGTCAAATCCCTGTACATCAAATGCAGTTGCTTGGCCAATGTCACACGCACAGGAGGGATATTCTTTTCGGGTTTCAAGCGTAAGAATTGCCCATCTTTGCTGGTATAACTCACCTTTTCCAGAATACTCAACAGGCCCAGTAGCAAGAATTCCCGAATAGCCTCATCCTCCTCTTTTAGAATCTCCTCTTTGAAAAACAGGATTTCGTTCAAGACCTCTTCTGAGAAGGCTAATGGAATGATGCGAACATCCTGAGGAGCAGAGATGGATGGCTCATGATAAGGAGTCGCTAACAAGCGATCTATCCCTGCCTTAAGCTGAAGCAGATCATAATCCTCTGCTGTTCGCAATTTCACCCTAGCCACAAAAACGGCTATCGGTAGAATATCAATACCCCAGGCTCCGTATCCAGCCTGCTTGGCTGCGATTACTGTGGTACCACATCCAACAAAAGGATCGAAAACGCGCGATTTCCCCGGTTTAGCCCCAAATTCTCGTAGGAAAGCATCCACCAGCGCAGCCGAAAACCCCTCTTTATAAGGAAACCAGCGGTGAACAGGTACTGTCTTATTGGGTACATAAGTCACTAATTGACGCATACCGAGGCGCTCTTCCATAAGAGGAAGGAATCTTTTTTCCAGCTTGATTCTCTTATCGGTTTGGCTGCTGCCGATCGCTTGCGCTCTCATCATTATCCCTCTATAATTGCCCTAGCCAGTGAACCCAGGGCAGTTCACCCCCTACAGCGTTAAGCAGGCGCTCGTCCGCTGTCCAGAACTCACAATTCATCATCTCGGCGAGGGCCAGGTAGTGAGCGTCGTAGGCCGCTGGGCGATTGAAGCGAGTCGCCAACTCCCAGGCGCGGCGATGCAAATCTGGCGGGGTCAGAACCTGCACCGGCAACCGGTGAACCGTATCAAATGCCTCCTTCCCCTCCGCTGGGCTCAATAGACCACGATGTACCTTCTTGCGCAGCACAGAAGTCAACTCAAAGGGGAGTAAGCCGGGGGCCACTATCCTAACGCCATCTTCCTTCAACTGCTCCCACAGCGCATCCGCACGGTCGCTGTCTTCCTCCGCTACAACCAGCTTGATAAGAATCCCGGCATCAACGCAGACCAAGGATCTGTTCATCGCGTTCCTCTCGGAGTTCCCTCAACATCTCGACCGAGTCGGGCAAAGGATCCCCTCCTCGCCGCTTCAGGATTTTCTGACGCAGGGCGCGCGCTTCGGCCAACCAATCCTCCATCCGCGCCCGGTGCGCCTCCTTTTCTTCCTGCAACCCTTCCAAAAGCTGCAGATCTTCGATACTGATTATAGCCGCCTTGGGCTTGCCCCGCGAGAGCAGGATGATCCGCTCCCCGCCATAAGCCACACGATTGACCACATCACCCAACTCATTCTTGGCCTGTGTCATGCTTACGGTTATCGTGCTCATTAACCCCTCTCCTTCAATAGCTCTATTGGCCATTTTGGACTTTTGGTATATTTTAGCACAATATTTTAAGGAAGGCAAACCGTTTCAGCCACAGGGTAACACTCCCGTAATCATTCCGTTGGCAAGGGCCTTGATTACTCTGTAGTGAGCGATGAGTCCCAGCAGCGCGAGACTGGCCACTACGTTGAGGAAGGTGACAAAGGGGTTGGCCCGCACGAAAACCATGACGGCGAAGAAGAGGAGTGGAACCAGCAGCCAGAGATTGCGCCAGGTTGGTCGCACCCCCTCCAGCCAGCCCAGGCCGAAGAGGGCTACCAAGAGCAACAGCACGAATAGAGGAACAGAAATGCCCAGAGCCTTGCTGTAGAAGAGCAGGTCCACGCTCCAGCCCAAGGCCAAGGCGACCAGTAGAATGCGAGCGGGTGACCTTTCGCGAATCATGGCTTGTTCCTCCTATCTTCGTTTGATCTGAGGCATATTAGCGTACGATGAAACTGTCGAGGCCGACACCCTCATCCAGGGCCCTGATCCGCACCTGGTGTTTCTCACCCGCCAGGCCTTGGACAACGGGTACCTGCACGCCGAATTCCAGTATAGGGCTGTGAAGCCCGATCTCGATAGGCAGGCGGTCGTCAACGATCACCTGTAGTGCAGCCACAGTCTCGCTTTTGACTACCACCAAAGTTAAACCGGTGCCGCGAAAAGCAAAGGATAGCTCCGCCCCCGGCTCCGCGCTCTGTCGGTAGGCCCCTAAAACCGCCCGCTCGTCAACTACGGTGCTCCACTGGCCCTCCCACTGGACCGCCCAGTGATCTTCCTGATGATAGCCAGGGTACATCACCGGCGTCTGATTAGCGTACTCCTTCACGGCATGATAGACAGGCAGCGGGGTGAAATCAGGCTCGACCATGCGGAAATAGTACCAGGCCTGGTCCTTCTCCGAATCGTCGGGGCGCTTGAAGAACCAGAAGTTGACCACCCCCACCCAGGGCCACTCCGCCTGGACCCGCCGGTAGGCCTCCACCACATACCGGGCCTGTTGCTCCTCGGTAACCCGGCCGTAAATGGGAAGGGCAGGATGATCGGGGGGAAGCGCATTCCAGTTCATCTCCGAGATCCAGATGGGCTTGTGCTCGTCGCCGTTTTTGACCATGATGTCGCGGATATAAAGGGGGCGGGAGAAGTTGATGACCCGAGGCCGCATCCGCCGGTCGTAGGGGCCCGACCAGAGGCCATAGCCCTGCATGGCCAGGATGTCGAAGTAGTCCTTGGCCCCGGCATCGTACATGCGTTGCAGAAAAATGAAGTCGTTGAGGTTACGTGGGCCCAGCTCGATGGTGGAAGCGAGGGCCCCGCTGATGATGACACAGTCGGGGTCGGCCTCCTTGGCGCGGGTGTAGCCGATTTTGAGCAACTCGGTGTAAGCTTCGGGGTCCACAGGCTGCTCGCCCCACTCCGGGTAGATGTTGGGCTCGTTCCAGATCTGATAATACTTGATGCGGCCTTTGTAGCGGCTGACCACGGCGTAGACGAAGTCACCGAAGTCGTTGTAGTCGTCGGGTGGGGCGTAGGTGCCTATCTCGTCGCCCGCTGCCCGCGACCAAGCCGGGGGATTGCTCAGGCGGGCGATGATCTGGAGTCCGTACTTCTCGGCCAGCTCCACAATGTGGTCGTACTTATCCCAAGCTGAACGGTGGGGCTCGTGGCGACGATCCTCGAAATCGCCCTTGCCATGGATTTCGATGTCCTCCCAAGGGAACTCCTGGCGAATCCAGCAGAAGCCGGCTTCGCTGATCATCTGCAATGCGCGCTCCCGCTTCTCCGGCTCTACCTCCTGCTCCAGAAACACGTTGATGCCGAAGGGGCACAAGCCGGTATGGGCCACAGGGACGTAGGGTCTGGTCTCCGGCTGCGGCCTGGTGAGGTTGGAAATCAGTTGGAATGCTCCTCGCACCTGGGGGAGAAGGTCCTCCTCTCCGGTCCAGTTCAGCAGGAGGTGGCGGACGGAGACTTGTCCTGAGCCTAGCCGAAGGGTGCACGAGGTGAAAAGTGACAACGCCGCCAGAGCTAGTAGAGCGACAAAAATTAGTTTCGGGTTTTGGGGGCTCATAAGCTCCTCCAGCTTGCTAAAATCGTCCACTCAGATGCTTCAGAGTACGCCGCAGCCAGGAAACAGCCGACGGTTCGTACTTGCGCACCATGAGCACTGAGCAGGGCGCTCCATTGGCTACCCGGTCGGGAATGGAGCCGAAAAGTAGAGACCTCAGGAACCACTCTTCAGAAGCCCCGATAGTGATTAGGTCGTAGCCCTCTTGTTCTTCTGTATTTGTTGCTTCTGCCAAAATACCTTCCACAACAGAGTTGCTTCGCTTCACCCGGAAAGCAACATTGTCGGGAACCCCTTCTAGTTCGTCCTCAACTATCTGACGCAGAACCGCCATCTCCACTGCTATGTCCACCTCGTCTGACTGGGGTAGAATCCGCAGCACCGTCAGGGATCCTTTCTCTGCTCTCACAATATCCCAGGCCAGCCGCAAGGCCAAGCGGGCGTGGGGGCCACCACCAACAGGGACGAGCACGCGCTTGATATCCGCCTCTCTTATCCCTCGGTCGCGCAGCACAGCCACGTCGCACTTGGCACCCCGTACCACGTCTTTCACCACGCTTCCCACCACCCGTTGTGTTGACAACTGGCCGCGCCAGCCCATCAAGATCAATCCAACACCACTCCGCGCTTCAGCTACGCCTAGAATGCCGGAGGAGACACTCCGTGCCGCCCGCAGCAGGGTGCGCACTGGCACCCCTTGTTCGTGGGCGTAGCTCGCCACCTGTTTGAGCAATGCTTTCTGCTCACTGTCTTGCCTATCCAGGATATCCTGGGCCAACTCCAAGGGGGTCGCTGCTGGTATCTTGACCACAGATAGAGCAGCCAGAGTTAATTCCTCCCTTGCCCGACCCAGGATGGCAGCCATCTTAATCAGGCTTTCAGCAGTCATAGGATTGGCCACCGGCACCAGAATTTCGTGATGAGCTGCTTCTACCGTCCGGGCCGCAACTTCCACTGCCCGGCCCACCGGCCGGCGCAACTGATAGACAAGCAGCCCCACGGCGATCAGTCCGATCCCCACTACCAGCGCATGAGGTTCGGTGAACACTTCGACCACGATGATGCCCAGGCAGCCCAGGATCGGCGTCACGGGATACCAAGGGGTGCGGAAGGGGCGCTGATGGTCGGGGAGCTTGCGGCGCAGCAAGATCACTGAGACATTGGTAAAAAAGACCACGAACATGTAGCCGAAGTTCGAAACATAACTCAGAAACACCTCATCACCCGAAACGGCGAAGAGGGCAATGAATGCTCCACTGAGCAAGATAGCGGGCAAAGGCGTTTTGAGGCGCGGATGGATGCGTGAGAGAAAAGGCGGCAGGTAGCCATCGCGGCTCAGCGCCAGAACCACGCGCGCCGAGCTGAGCAGAGCCGTGTTCAGGGAGGTAACAGTAGCGATCATCCCAGCTAAGCCCAGCAGCGGCGCGCCCCAACTGCCCAGAAAGCGGGAGGCAACATACGAGAGAGGGGTAGAGGACACAGCTAACTCTTCTGCCGAAACGACACCCAAGGCGACGAAGGTGACAGTGCAATAGACAGCGGCACAAATAAAGATTGTACCGACCACTGCGATGGGGATGTTGCGCCCCGGGTTCTTGGCTTCCTCAGCAGTGGTAGCGATCACCTCGTAGCCCACGAACAGGACATTAACCATGGTGACAGTCTGAAAGATCTTAGCCATGTTGTTGAGTAGTCCCTCGTGGATGAAGAAGCCCTTATCACCGAAGAAGGTGGTCCAGGAGAAACCGCCAGGCAGGATCAATCCCAGGATCACGAACAATCCGAGCGAGGCCAGCAGGATGACCGCCAGTATAACCTGGGTACGCCCCGCCTCCTGACTGCCTCGCAGGCTGATAGCGACGAAAACAGCAATGAGAACAACTGCTGTTACAGAAACAGGCAGAGATGGCAGGAAAATCTTGAGAGAGTAGGCAGCACCCACAGCCGATAGGGCAGCATAAACCATGCTACTAAACCAACTCACCCATCCTACACTGTAAGGCAATAGCCCCCTCGTCGCCATGCTGATGTAGGCATAGCCGCCGCCAGCGATAGGAAAGCTGGAAGCGAGCTCGGCATAGGAGAGGGAATTGGGCAGAGATTGCAGTCCGGCCAGCAGAAAAACGAGAATCACCGCTGGGCCAACCATCCCCGCTGCGTGACCAGTGAGTACGAACACACCAGCGCCCATTGTGCCACCAATGCCCAGCATTAAGATCTGGGGAAGGCCCAGAGTGCGAACCAGTTG
>CAZRSI010000152.1:0-6367 GCA_964602575.1 uncultured Anaerolineae bacterium | reverse complement strand
GGAGCCATCGTTGCCAACCTGACACACAAAGGCGGTTATGAGTCCCGGTAGTCTGTAGACTACCCAATTTCACCATGAAGGAGGTTTAATTATGGAGGTAAAGGATCGAGCTTCTGAGCGCTCTTCCGACCTTGCCAGCCAGTTCATGCTACGCAAGGCGGAGAGGGAGGGCATTGAGACCGCCTGGGACCGCCTGGAGAAGCAACAACCTCAATGCGGCTTTGGCCAATTAGGCATCTGCTGCCGTAACTGCAACATGGGCCCCTGCCGCATTGACCCCTTCGGGGAGGGGCCGACCAAGGGGGTCTGCGGAGCCACGGCGGACACCATGGTGGCCCGTAACCTCCTGCGCATGATTGCCGCCGGCGCAGCGGCCCACTCCGATCACGGGCGGGACCTCGCCCACACCTTCCTCCTCGTCGCTGAAGGGAAGGGCAATGGCTATGAGATTAAAGATCAGGATAAGATGATGGCCCTGGCCGCCGAATACGGTATCGAAACCGAGAAGCGAACCACGGAGGAGATTGCCCTCGACCTGGCCAAGGCCCTCTACGCCGAGTTCGGAAAACAGGAGGGGCCCATCCAGTTCACCCGCCGTGCTCCGGAGAAACGAGTCGAGCTCTGGCAGAAGTTGGGGGTTGACCCCAGGGGTATCGATCGAGAGATCGTGGAGTGCATGCACCGCACCCACATCGGCGTGGACAACGACTACGTCAACCTCACCCTGCACGGCATAAGGACCTCCATAAGCGATGGATGGGGTGGCTCGATGATCGCCACCGAGCTTTCCGATGTCCTCTTCGGCACCCCCGAGCCCGTTAAGGCGGTGGCTAACCTCGGCGTCCTTAAGGAGGACGAGGTGAATATCGTCGCCCACGGCCATGAGCCCACCCTTTCAGAGATGATAGTGGCCGCGGCAAGCGACCCAGAGTTGGTGGAGTTGGCCAAGGGCTACGGGGCTAAGGGGATCAACGTGGTTGGGATGTGCTGCACGGGCAATGAGATACTGATGCGCCACGGCGTCCCCATCGCCGGCAACTTCCTCCAGCAGGAGCTGGCCATCATCACCGGCGCGGTGGAGGCCATAGTGGTGGATATCCAGTGCATCATGCCTTCCCTGCCGGATGTAGCGGCCTGCTTCCACACCAAGGTCATCTCCACCTCGCCTAAGGCCAAGTTCCCCGGCGCGATGCACATCGAGTTCGAGGAGGCGAGAGGCTACGAGATCGCTAAGGAGATCGTTAAGACGGCAGTGGATAACTTCCCCAACCGCTCGGCCGCCAAAGTGAGCATCCCCGACATGAAGGCGGAGTGCATAGTCGGCTTCAGCCTGGAGGCCATCCTGAAAGCCTTGGGCGGCAGCCTCGCCCCCTTGATTGATGCCATCAAATCGGGGGCCATCAAGGGTATCGCCGGCGTGGTAGGCTGCAACAACCCTAAGGTTAAGCAGGACTATAACCATGTCAACTTGGTTAAGGAGTTGATCAAGAACGACATCCTGGTGGTGAACGGGGGTTGCAATGCTATTGCCTGCGCCAAAGCGGGGCTGCTGACGCTTGAGGCGGCTGAGCAAGCGGGCGAGGGGCTGAAGGGCGTCTGTAAGAAGCTGGGTATCCCGCCAGTGCTGCACATGGGGAGCTGCGTGGACAACAGCCGCATCCTGATGGCCCTTGCGGCCGTGGCTAAGGCTTTGGGAGTGGACATCCCCGACCTGCCGGTCGCCGGCGCTGCTCCGGAGTGGATGAGCGAGAAGGCAGTGAGCATCGGCACCTACTTCATCTCCTCTGGCGTCTTCACCGTGCTGGGCACCGTCCCGCCGGTGCTGGGCAGCGCCAACGTCACCAAGTTGCTCACCGAGGGGGCAGAGGATGTGGTGGGAGGTAAGTTCGCCGTGGAGACCGATCCCTTCAAGGCCGCACAGCTCATCATTGACCACATCATGGCCAAGCGAAAGGCGCTGGGAATCTGACCGGAAACCTCCCGCAGGTTCTCTGCAACCTGCGGGAGGTTTAATCAAAGGAGGTCGAAATGGAGGGCAACATCTTCATAGACCCGGAGAGGTGCCTGGCTTGCAAAAGCTGTGAGCTTGCCTGCGCCGTGGAGCAATCGAAATCTAAGGTCCTGTTCCAGGCCATTTTCGAGGAGCCACGCCCCCAGCCCCTGGTCAAGGTCGAGCTGGTAAGGGAGGCCCCGATAGCGCTTGAAAGGCTGACATCGCCGTTACAGTGTCGCCACTGCGAGGATGCCCCTTGCGTCACGGTGTGCCCCACCAGCGCGCTGGAGAAGCAGGGGATAGAAGGGCCAGTCCTGGTGCGAGAGGAGCTCTGCATCGGTTGCAAGTGGTGTGTCCTGGTCTGCCCCTTCGGGGTCATCGGCCTGAGGCGGGATGGCAAGGCCATCATCAAATGCGACCTTTGCTTCGAGCGGGAGAGGGGGCCAGCCTGTGTGGAGGCCTGCCCCACTAAGGCCCTGCGCTTCACCACCGTGGCGGAATTCAGCCGGGAGAGGAGGAGGAAGGCCCTGGCCGATCTGCAGCGCGGCCTAGTGCTCGGCAAGAAGCAGCGGCTGTGGAGGTGAGGAGCATGGCCTTCGAGAAAGCCAGGGAGATGATCGCCGCTTGCAAAGAGCGGGGCGGGATGCTGCTCCCCCTGTTGGAGGACATCAACGCCGAGTACGGCTATCTGCCGCAAGAGGTGCTGCGGATGGTGGCCTGCGAACTGGATTGTCCGCTGAGCCAGTTGTACAGCCTGGCCACCTTTTACAACGTCTTCCGCCTGGAGCCGCGGGGACGCCATCTCGTCCAGGTCTGCCTGGGCACGACCTGCTACGTGCGGGGCGGGACCATGATCCTGGAAAAGCTGGAACGGGAGCTGGGGGTGGGGGAAGGCCAGACCACCCCGGATGGCCAGTTCACCCTGGAAAGCGTGCACTGCATGGGCTGCTGCAGCCTGGCCCCTGCGGTGAGGGTGGACGAGGACATCTACGGTCGGGTGAGGACGGATCGCATCCCCCGCCTGTTGAGCAAATACAGGGAGAAGGAACGATGAAAATCCGCACGCTCGAGGACCTGGAACGAGCGAAGGAGCGAGGGTTGGAGTCGCTTTACCCCCAAAAGCCCAGGATCATGGTCGGCCTGGCCACCTGTGGGCTGGCCACGGGCGCCCAGGAGGTATTCGATGCCCTCGCCGAGGCGGTAGAGGAGCGGGGGCTGGACGTGGCGCTCGTCCCCACCGGGTGCCTGGGCTATTGCCAGCGGGAGCCCATCGTTTACATGCTCGAGCCGGACAGGCCCCCCATCATCTACGCGGAAATGACGGCCGAGAAGGCACGCCGGTTGATCGATGCCTTGGCCGAGGGCCAGATCGTCAAAGAGTGGGCGCTGGCCCGTGTCGAGGAAGAGGAGTTCCTGATAGAGGACAAGGTCAAGAGGTATCCCCCCGATGGGCTCCCAGAGGAGATAAAGGCCCTTCCCAGGTACTCGGAGGTGCCCTTCTGGAAAAAGCAGCGCAAGATCGTCCTCAGGAACAGCGGCTTTATCAATCCCGCCAACCTGGAAGAATACATCGCCCGTGGAGGCTACTTCGCTCTCCACAAGGCCCTCACCGAGTTCACGCCGGATGAGATCATCGAGGAGGTATTTGCCTCAGGGTTGAGGGGAAGAGGGGGGGCAGGGTTCCCCACTGGCCTCAAGTGGCGCTACTGTCAGGAAGCCCCCGGCGCTCCCAAGTATGTCATCTGCAATGCCGATGAGGGCGACCCCGGCGCTTACATGGACCGCACGGTGCTGGAGGGGGACCCTCACAGCGTGCTGGAAGGGATAATCATCGGCGCCTATGCCATCGGGGCCAGGGAGGGCTATATCTACGTCCGCGATGAATATCCCCTCGCCGTGAAGAGCCTGCGCCGTGCGGTGGCCCAACTCGAGGAATGCGGGCTGCTGGGCGAGGACATCCTGGGTTCAGGCTTCGATTTCACGATCAACATCGTGCGTGGGGCCGGGGCCTTCGTCTGTGGCGAGGAGACGGCCCTCATGGCCTCCATCGAGGGCAGGATCGGCGAGCCTCGGCCGAGGCCTCCCTTCCCGGCCACCAGCGGGCTATGGGGCAGGCCGACCGTCATCAACAACGTCAAAACCTGGGCCTCCATCCCTCCCATCATTGCTCGCGGGGCGGACTGGTACGCTCAGATGGGAACCGAGCGCAGCAAGGGCACGGTGGTCTTCTCCCTGGTGGGCAAGATAAACAACACCGGCCTGGTGGAGGTGCCGCTGGGGATAACCCTGCGAGAGATGATCTACGACATCGGAGGGGGGATCCCTAACGGCAAAGCCTTCAAAGCGGTGCAGACCGGAGGGCCCTCGGGCGGTTGCATCCCCGCCTCTCTGCTCGATCTGCCGGTGGATTACGAGACCCTGACTAAGGCTGGGTCCATCATGGGCTCCGGCGGGATGGTGGTGATGGACGAGGATGCCTGCATGGTGGACGTGGCCCGTTATTTCCTGGCCTTCACCGTGGACGAATCGTGTGGCAAGTGCATCCCCTGCCGCGAGGGACTCCAGCAGATGTATCGGATTTTAACCGACATCGTGGAGGGGAGGGGCAAGGAAGGAGACATCGAGCTCCTCGAGGAGTTGGCCTATGTGGTCAAAGATGGTTCGCTGTGCGCCCTGGGAGGCACGGCCCCCAACCCCGTCCTCACCACTATTCGTTACTTCCGCGACGAATACGAAGCTCACATCCGGAAGAAAAGATGCCCGGCTGGCGTCTGCCGGGCCCTCATCCGCTTCACCATTGATAAGGAAAAGTGTACCGGCTGCGGCCTCTGCCTGCGAGAGTGCCCTGTGCAGGCCATCAGCGGAGAGGCGAAGAAGCCTCACCAAATAAACCAGGATGTATGCATTAAGTGCGGCGTCTGCAAGGCAGTCTGTCCCTTTGAAGCCGTGATCGTGGAGTAGAATGATGATAACTTTGACCATTGATGGGCAAAAAGTCCAGGTAAAGGAAGGAGCAACCCTGCTGCAGGCGGCCCGTCAGTTGGGCATAGAGATACCCACCCTCTGCTACCACGAGGCTCTGGCGCCCTATGGGGCCTGTCGCCTGTGCCTGGTGGAGATAGAAGAGCCCCGTCCCGCGCTGGTGACCTCATGCACCTATCCGGCGGAGGAGGGGTTAGTGGTACGAACTGAGACCGAATGGGTCAAGAGGATTCGCAGGGTGATCTTGGAGCTGCTGCTGGCGCGGTGTCCCACCTCCAAAGCCATACGCGACCTAGCGCAGAGGTTGGGGGTCAAAGAAACGCGATTCCCCCCGCTGGGAGCGGAGGAGGAGTTGTGTTTCCTCTGCGGCCTATGCGTGCGGGTTTGCCGGGAGGTGATCGGGCGGAGCGCCATCAGCTTCATCAATCGGGGGGGCGACAGAAAGGTGGAGACGCCCTTCCAGATCGCCTCCGAGGACTGCATCGGCTGTGGAGCTTGCGCCGCCATCTGCCCTACTGGGGCCATCGAGATCGAGGACGTTGGCGACACCCGCTTCCTTCGCACCTGGCACACCGAACTAAAGCTGAAGCGCTGCGAGGCCTGCGGAGGATACTTCGCCCCGCAGGAGATGGAGTTTCTGAGGGAGAGGGCGGTTGTGGAGGAGGAGCTCTGGAGGCTTTGCCCCGATTGTCGGAGGAAACTGGCCGGACAGAGGCTGACCGCCGCAACCAGGTTGGGGCCATAGAAGATGGCAAGGTCAAGGGGTTTGACAACCTCTGAATTCTGTGGTATCATACCTTTGCCAGCATGAAGCTGGTGGAGGGATCATGAAGATCGCCCGGTCAGCCCGAAGGCTGAACGCGGCGATCTCATTTTGTCGGGAGGTGAGGGCGATGTGTGAGACAACCGTCTATCTGCTCCGAGAGGGCCGGGAGGAGGAGATCATGCGTGATGTGATGCTCCTGCAACCCGAGGGAGATGCCTTCCTACTGGTCAATCTGCTCGGAGAACAAAAACTGGTGCGAGGAAACATCAAGAAGATTGACTTTCTGAAGCACACCCTTCTCTTTGAAGAAGCCAAGGCATCAGCATCTCAGTAGTCAACAGCAAGGCCAAAAAGAGAACAGGCGTGAAAAGAGAGACCATGAAGGTTGGGAGAGCCGAGGTTTGAAGCTTCGGCCGGAAATTGGCGACTTTCATGGTCTTTTTGCTTCTATGGGTTGGCATTTGAGGGTGCAGCGATCCCATAGATGCCAACTCTTAGGGATAGCTGCGGGTTTTTAGCATAAAGGAGAAGATACATCATGACGCACAAACAGGCAGGAAATGAGCTGGCTAAGCTGCGCATCCTGCTCCCCCACTGGATCGAGCACAACGGGGAGCACGCCGAAA
>CAZRSI010000151.1:0-6419 GCA_964602575.1 uncultured Anaerolineae bacterium | reverse complement strand
GCTGCAACGAGCACCGCCACGATGGGTATCAGCCACCACAGGCGGGTGGGCGATGGTGGAGTCTGTCCAGCTATAAGGTTAGATTCTCCAGTCACACCATTTGCTTCCATTAGTCCCTCCAAGTTCCCCAAAGTTCCTCCAAGTTCCCTCGGCTCACAGGAACTTGGGGGAACTTGGGGGGACTTTGAGGAACTCGTAGGAACTTCGGTAGTCGCGTTTTCTACCTCAACACCTTTGACAACACCCGCCGAATCTCGACGGTGGACAGGTATTGCCCCACGTAGCGGCCGTCCAGCCAGATCTCGAAGTGTAGGTGGAGGCCGCCCTCTGGGTTGTACAGGGACTCGGGCGTGCCGGAGTTGCCCACTGTGCCGATGACCTGGCCCTGGGTTACTCGTGTGCCCACCCTGATCCCGTCGGCGACGCTGCTGAGATGGGCATAGCGGGTGATGAGCCCATCGCCGTGGTCCAGCCATACCTGCCGCCCGCGGAGGTGGTCAAGGATCTCTTCGGGAGTGTATCCCCTCTGGCGACACGTCGCCAGCCACTCGTCCATCTGCGCCTGGGTGGGGTTCTCATAGTCCCAATCGGCCCGGATGACCACGCCGTCGCGAGCAGCCAGCACTTCGGTGCCGGTGGTGACCGTAGTGCCATTGGGGAAGACGTAGAAGTCTGTTCCCTGATGCACTCCGTGACGGTAGTGGCGCGGCGCGCCGGGGAGCGTGTTCAATCGCTGTGGCAGAAGCATGCCAGCGATAGGCATCGTCAGCCCGCGCAGGCGATCCAGTTGGAGATTGGAGATTGGAGATTGGAGATTGGATTTTGTTCCACTTTCCAATTTCCAATTTCCAACTTCCAAAATTGGTTTCTGACAGTACACCACATCCGGTCCAATCAGGAGCAGACCGTCGTCCGTTGGCCAGCAGCCGCGCAGGGTGATATGGCGATCAATGAAGGTGTACATGGCGTGTATCTTGCCCGTCTTGGCGTCCAAGGCCAGCACGCGGCGGTCGTTGCTGTCTAAGACATATAGCATCCCATCGGCGACGGCGCACAGGGCCGAGGGGTAATCTAAGGCGCTCGACGCGCTCCAGGCCTGGGACCCCGAGGTGCGATAGCGGACCACCTCAGCCCGGCGGCCGGGCCACTCGCGGAGGAGGACGTAGACGCTTTCGCCGTCCACCGCCAGATCAACGCCGCGGCTGCTTTGGAACTCGGCCACGACCGCCGCCCGGCTGTCGGACACGCGCCACACCTGCCCATGGTTGGTGTCAAGGAAATACGTGGCGTCTTGGTCGGCGGCGATGGCGGTAACGTAAGTGCCGCCAGTGCCGGCTATGGCCTCCCAGTCCCAACGGTGCCAGGTCTCACTGGCCGCATCGTAGCGGAACACCTCGCCGGAGCGGTCCAGAACCAGGAGTGAGCCGTCCGGTGTTAGGGCTATGTCAGACAGCTCCTGAACCGGCAGCCCGGCCAGGATGTCGCCGGGCGTAGCCATCACCGCCGGTGGTTCTGCCTGGCCCACCGTCAGGCGCAACAGCCGGCCGCTGTCCACCAGGTACAGCGTATCTTCATGCCCAGCCAGGCTCACGGGATGGGGAAACATCCCGCTGGGGTAGCGGTAGGCGGTCAGGTCCTCTTCGCGTAGCCAGTGGGCCTCGCCGGGTGCGTCATCGTCACGGGCGGTAACGATGTTCTCTACCTCCGCCAATACCGCTCGCACGCCCTCCAGATTACGCTTGAACTCAGTGTCCTCGAAGTTGGTCAGCTCCACCTCGGCGGCAGCGATGCCCAGGTCTGTCAGGTAGTCGTTGAAACCGCCGGTGATGGGATAGCCCGTCCAGCCCGCCTCTGGGAAATCGTAGCCAGTGGCCGTCGCCAGTGTGGCTGCCAGTTGTCGCGAAGGAGCGTTGTCGCGGCAACCGCCGGCGAACACTGCCCCCGCCCGGCTGTGATAGAAGATGGCGATGTGAGCATCGGCCAGGAAGTCACGTGCGGCCCGCGCCTCTGGTTCGGAGAAGGGGTACGCTCCGCCTGCGCCCGGCTCTGGGCCGTCCAGGGTGTAGATGGTGGGGTTCCAGTCGTTGCCGGCGCAGCCGTCCAGGTCGGTGTCGCAGTTACGGTTGAGGTCTACCCCGTGGGCGTTGAATCGGGTGCCAGCAGCCAGGCCGTCGGGGTTCAGGGTGGGGATGATCCACAGGCTGATGTTTTCGGGCACGTCCTCGGGATGGGCCTTGAAGTGAGCCAGCAACTCTCGTGCCAGTTGGTAGGTGTTGGCCTCACGGCCGCCGTGGATGTCGCCCACCAGCACCACCTTGTAGTGGCCCTGGCCGAAGCGATAGGCTTCGATGGGACGCCCCTCGACCGATTGGCCGATGGTGATGGTCGAATGGTCGGGTGGTCGGGTGGTCGTGGGAGTTGGGGGGGTGGTAGGGGTAGCCGTAGAGGTTGGAGTGGGGGTAGAGGTGCAAGTAGGCGTGGGTGTCGGAGTGGCAGTAGGGGCTGGGGTGGCTGTCGGCGTCGGTGTTAGTGTTGGGGTAGGCGTGTTGGTGTGGGTGGGCGTGGGGGTAGGAGTGGGAGTGGGAGTGGATGTGGGTGTGGCAGTTTGAGTTGGTGTAGTGGTGGCGGTGTGGGTAGGTGTCGGGGATGGCGTGGCCACAGCGCAGCCGGCGATGAGGGCCACAATCAGGGCCAGAGCGATTCCAGTGATCAGTGATCGGTGATCAGTAATCAGTTCAAGGCGGTTGCTTTCGATGATGGGCGAAGGTTTCCTGACTGAGTCCTTTTCACCCTTCGGCAAGCCACGATGAGCGAAAAACTCCTGACCGAGTCCTTTTCGCCTCGGTTGGGAGACCCTCGGCGATCCTACTCCAATTTCCAATCTCCAATCTCCATGATGTCAACGGTTGAAGTAGTTGTAGGTGGCCTCGGAGACGCGAGCGATGAGCGGGGAGCTAATGTCCCACTCCAGCCAGTCCTTGTGATACAGGTAGACGCACAGCACGTAGTCGCCGCCTGGGGAGAAGACGATCCCGGCGTCGCCATGAGTGTCTCCTACCCAGCCATGTTTGTGGGCCACGCGCGTCCCCTCCGGCACCCCAGCCTCGATGAGGGCGCCGATGCGGTTCTGCGACATGATGTCGAGCATGGCCTGGCACTCTTCGGGGGTTATCTCGTCGGGATAGGCGGCGATGAGCGTGCCGCCCCCTTGGGCGCACTGGTAGATCATCTCCAGCAGGCGGCCCATATCCTGGGGGGTGGTCTGCATGAAGGGATCGGGGTTGGTGTTCACATCGGTGCGCTGGTTGGCTGGTGTGCTGATATGCTGGGGCAGGACATCCTCATCGTAGGGGGTGGCCATGAAAGTGTTCACCAGCCCCAGGTAGCGCATGGATTCGGTCAGGCGGCGCGCGCCCTCGTAGGCGTCGCCGTCGCCGATGTAGCGCAGCAGCAGGTTGGCGGTGAAGTTGCCGCTGAGGGTCATGGTCTCGGTGAGGAGCTTGGTGGTTTCCAGGTCGGGCGGTCCGTCCAGGTGGCGATAGGTTTCCATCATGATAGCGATCTTGATGATGCTCATGCCGGCGTAGGCCACGTCGGCGTCGTCGGCATACTCCTCGCCGGTAGCCAGGTCTTTTATGTAGATGCTGTAGAGTCCCGGGAAGTCGGCCATGATGCCCTGGATCATCTGCTCCATCATCCACAGGCCAGGCTCGCGCGGGGCCGGCCCTACATTCACCACCAGGTCCACCTCGCGATGGTTGGCCGAGGTCAGCGCGGCGATGACCAGGGGCAGCGAGGCCTCGATGTCCAACCTCTGCTCCGGTTGACCGGGCACAAAGGTCAGGGTCTCGGGATTGGCATATGGTTCTTGTTGGGGATGGTCGTACTCCTCGGCGATGGTAGCCAGGAAGTCTCGCACCAGTTTCTCGTCGTATTTGGCCTGGAGGGGGATGTTCACTGACCGTGGATTGGTTCCCAGGACGTAATCGGCAAAGCCCTGCCAGAAGTTGGTCTCTTCCCTCAATTTGTTGACCTCTTCCAGCATCTTTTCGGTCCCCAGTTGGAAGCCGACATCCTGGGGGTAGAGGAGCAAGCTCTCGTCTAGGTAATGGAGCTTCACTGGCTGGGAAAAGGCGTCTCCTAGCAGTCCCAAGGCCTCGTTGTCCCACTTTCCCCCCACGGGGATATCTGCCAGCGAGACGCCTTGAGGTATTTGGTTTCGATAGACTCGGTATTCATTGAACTTGGATGCCAAAAACAGCAGGGCAACGATCAAGATCACGAGGATCGCAAATCTTGATGTGCTCAAATGTCCTCCTGGTCTGTCTCTTCTTCTGGTTCCCAATCGAGCGGCTGGTTCAGGAGATCCTCTGCCTCCTGGGCCATGGCCTCCGGGACCATCACCCGCACCTCACCCAGGCCGTCCACAGTGATGCCCAGGACTACCCCAGCGCTCTCGTAGTCCAGCAGGACGGGGATGCCGGCGCTCTCCAGCTTGGTTTTGATGACCTGGGCTTCAAGTTGCCCGTAGGCGGTGTAGACCGTGGTCAGTCCAGGCCTGTTTGGTTTCTTGCCAGTCAGCATGATGCGCCCCCTATATGCCACCCAGTATACCGCAATCTCCCCTCCTTCGCCATCCACTCCAGCACGGCTTGCAGGAACGGCTCTGGGCACTCTTCCTGCGGCACGTGGCCGCAGTTGGGGATGACGACCAGGTCCGCCTGCGGCAACTCCTCTGCCAGGCGGACACTTTGCTCTTTGGGCACGATACGGTCGTCGTCGCCGGTGATCACCAGCACAGGCACGGCCACCTCATCCAGCCGCTCCGGCAGGTCCAGCGGGTGGCTGGCGCGGGTAACCTCCCAGAGAGCCCGGTCCCAGTTCTGGGCCCGCAGGGGCTTGGTGTACCCCTCCCAGACCTCGGAGGTGAGACCGGAGGGGGCGTGCCAGGCGGAGCGGGCGAAGTCCATCCCCCAGTCCTGGATCCGCCGAGCCAGGAGCGGCCCCAGGTGGCGCATCTGGGGCGTGTTGAGCAGCGGACGCAGCCACCCCGGCGTGCCTCCACCCACATACACCGCCGCGTCCACCAGCACCAGTCCCGCCACCCGCTCTGGGTACGTCAGCGCGGTCAGCAGTGCCACCGTCCCCCCGGCCGAGTTCCCGAGGAGGATGGCCCGTTCGATCCCCAGCGCGTCCATCAGCCCCACCGTCAGGCCGGCCTGGGCTTCCGGGCTGTAGGGACTTTCCCCTTTCCACTCCCCCGGCATTGGCCGCTCGGTGAGGCCGAATCCCGGTCGGTCGAAGGCGACCACAGTCCCCATCTCCGAAAGCGGCTCCATCACCTCCCGCCAGGAGAAGGTGCTGGCACCGAAGCCGTGGAGCAACACCAGCACCGGTTCCCCCTCCCCCGCCATCTTGTAGTGGACCGTGATCCCTTCCACCTCCACGAATCGGCTATCCGGATCGGCCAGTTGCTCCGGGGGAACAGTCCCCTCCAGCGGCGGTACGGGCACCAGGAAGGGGCCGAACACCAGGAGCAGCAGGAGGGTCAGCGGTATGATCACGGCGACCTTTTTTCTGCGCGACCAATTGCTCATTCTTCACCGCCTTATTGACGCGATTGGAAATCGCCTCTCAGGGCACTACCGCGCCACCCGTCGGCCTTTGCCACCGTCGTCCCGGTCGGTGCAGGCCGCCCGGAGGCCAAAGGCCCACCGGAATCGGCCATCCGCCCTGGCTAGTTCGGCCAGCAACGCCCCTGTTCCGTCGGTCGAGCCGTCGTCGAGGACCAATACCTCATAGTCCGGCTAGTCCTGCGCTAGCAGCGACCGCACACAGTCTACCACAACCTCCTTTTTCGCGTGCGGAAGTCTGGCCTCTTACTGGGCGTGCGCAGCGAAAGCCTGGGGAGTACGAGGGGCGTCCCCTCGTCTCTCCTCTCCCTTCGAATGTTGGGGCTTGCGCCCAACCGTTGCGCAAGCCCCTTACTCAGAGCGTGTTGTCAATGGATTTCTGGCTTTATATTGTAACATGGCGGGTATAAGCTGTCAAATTCAGGTTCTGAGGGGGTTTGCGCAGCGAAGCCTGGGGAGCTTGAGGGGTACCCCCTCAACTCCGCTTTTTCCTAAGCAGAGAGGGGAAAGGGCGAGAGGATAGGGGAGGGGGCAGGTTGCATTTGGACGTTTCAATCCCTCGGTCGGGATTCTGGGTGGTGATACCCGACGGTCCCAACCGGTTGGCTCGCCCCCTTCATAGTTTCAATCCCTCGGTCGGGATTCTGGGTGGTGATACGAGGCAGCAGCAAGCCATGTTTTTCATAGACCAGATGTTTCAATCCCTCGGTCGGGATTCTGTGTGGTGATACGACTTGTTCATGCCTAGAAATGAGGATTAAGAATTTCGTTTCAATCACTCGGTAG
>CAZRSI010000150.1:0-6486 GCA_964602575.1 uncultured Anaerolineae bacterium | reverse complement strand
GGTGTCTCCACGATATCCTTGCCTCTGGCGTGAGACATTGGCTCAGTCAGCTCCGGGGAGAGGAAAAGCTTCAGGCAACCGGCCTGCTTTTGAGCAAGACAGTCCATTGACCCTTCTGCACGGTTTCTCCCCTCTGATTAACTACAGCCACATCGAGAATGACGATGCCGCCCCCCATCTGTCGCATCCGCTTCTTCCGACTCACTTGGGCCCGGAAATGGATGGTATCTCCGATCTTGATCGGGCCACGGAATTTCCAATCCAGGCCCAGAAAAGCCTCGACGGTGCCCTCTACAAAACCCAGGCGCTCAGCCAACCCTGAGGCGATGCAAAGGCCCAGTAGGCCATGGGCGATGCGCTCGCCAAAAACCGTGTTTTTAGCGTACTCCGCATCGCAGTGGAGGGGATTGTAGTCACCGGAGAGGGCAGCGAAGGCTACAATGTCGGCCTCGGTCACTGTGCGGCCATGACTGACCACTTCATCACCTACCTCGAAATCCTCAAAGTAGCGACCGCGCGGCTGGAAACCGCCTGTTTTCTCCTCAGTCATTGTTGCTCCCCCTTTGCAGATTGAATTTGCTGCTCGCACAAAACCGGCGTTTCACACCGTCACGATATGTTACCACAAAATCTGTTTTAGGAAAAATCCGGAAAAAGTGAAAGGGGACTACAAGTGTTTTGTCAAGCTTAGATAAGTGTGATATAATTTTTGTTGTGGAGCATCCATGGTCAGTTCGGGTTGGGAGATGGTGAATGATCGCCGAGACAGCAAGGCAGGTTATACAGAACATTAAGAAAGTGATCGTGGGCAGGGATGAGGTGATCGAGCTGGCCCTGGTAGCCTTGCTGTGCGAAGGGCACGTATTGATTGAAGATGTGCCTGGCATCGGCAAAACCACCTTGGCCAAGGCTATTGCCCGCTCCCTGGGTTGTACCTTTCAGCGCATTCAGTTCACGCCAGACCTATTGCCCAGCGATGTGACCGGCATCTACTTTTTCAACCAAAAGACCCAGGAGTTCGAGTTTCGCCCTGGGCCCGTGATGTCCCAGGTGCTCCTGGCCGATGAAATCAATCGGGCCACCCCCCGCACCCAGTCGGCTCTCCTGGAAGCCATGCAAGAGCGCCAGATAACCGTGGATGGCGAAACCAAGCCCCTTCCCCGTCCCTTCCTGGTTCTGGCTACCCAAAACCCCATCGAACTGGAGGGCACCTTCCCCTTGCCAGAAGCCCAGGTGGACCGCTTCATGCTCAAAATCAAGATAGGCTACCCCACCGAGGAGGAGGAGAATCAGATCCTGCTCCGCTTCGAGCGAGAAGACCCTTTGGAGAACCTGGAAGCTGTTACCTCGGCGGAGGAGCTTCTGGCGCTGCAGGAGGAGAGCAGCCGCGTTCGGGTTGAAGATTCAGTGCGGGAGTACATCGTGCAGGTGGCGCGAGCCACACGGGAACACCCTTCGGTAGAGCTGGGAGTCAGCCCGCGGGGCACCCTTTTTCTCTACAAGACCTCCCAGGCCCTGGCCGCCATCCGTGGGCGGGATTTCGTCATCCCCGACGATGTCAAGCACCTGGCCCCCTATGTTCTGACCCACCGCATCATCATCAATCCCCAGACCCGCCTGCGTGGCCGCACCCCTGAGGAGGTGGTCATGGAGGTAGTGAACTCTGTTCCAGTACCGGTAGAGGTATGAGTTGAGTCACATTACCATTGATTATAGCAAGGAAACGCAATTCAACGAGACTTGGGTTGCCTTGGCGATCTTATTAACCATCTTCGGATTTGTCTTCCGCCAGGGGAACTTGATGCTGGTGGCGGTATTGCTGTTGACCATTGTATCTGTAGCCTGGCTATGGAATAAACTAGTACTTCGCGGCTTGCAATACGAGCGGATCTTCAGTGAACGGCGGGCCTTCCAGGGAGAGACTTTGGAACTCACCCTGCGAGTGTCCAACAGAAAGCTGTTGCCGGTGGGATGGCTCCAGGTGGAAGATCAATTCCCCCTGGATGTGCCGCTTCTGGATGAAGAGCTAACTACTTCCCAATCATCATCAACTGTTGGCCACCTGGTTACCACCTTCTCCCTCCGCTGGTATCAAAGGGTGTCTCGTCGCTACAGAATCCATTGTCCTAAACGCGGCTTCTACCGTTTTGGACCAGCCCATCTGAAGTCGGGGGACCTCTTCGGTCTCTTCAGCCAGGAGGGATGGGAAAAGGGGGAAGACTGGCTCATCGTCTACCCCAAGGTGGTGCCCATTGCCGAACTGGGTTTGTTGTCCAAAGAGCCCTTCGGCGAGACCAAAGCCAGGCAGCACATCTTCGAAGACCCGATGCGAACCATCGGGGTCCGTGATTATCAGCCCGGAGATAGCTTCAAACACATCCACTGGAAGGCCACCGCTCGCCAGCACAGACTGCAAACCAGAGTCTACGAACCGACCACCTCTTACAACCTGGTCGTTTTCCTCAACGTGGCAACTTTCCCCAAACACTGGCAGGGGATAGATCCAGTCCTCCTAGAGCGGACCATTAGCGTAGCGGCCTCCATTGCCAGCTACGCCACAGAGCAGCGCTACATCGTGGGGGTCATTGCCAATGGCAGCGTGCCCCACTCGGACCAGCCCATCAAGGTCCTGCCCAGCCGAGATCCCAAGCAATTGGCACGCATCCTGGAAGCCCTGGCGGCCGTAACCGGCTTCGCCACCTCTTCCATTGAGAAGTTGTTGCTGGAGGAGAGCCCGAAGCTGCCCTGGGGAGCTACTCTGGTGATAGTGACAGGGGTGGTAACCGAGGAACTGCTCGCCACATTGCTGCGGTTACGAGACGTAGGGCGTCGCCTGGTGTTGGTCTCTTTGGACGACAAGCCGCTGCGCCAGGAGTTGGAAGGCATCCTCTGCTATCATCTACCTGACCAGAGGATGGATTTTCGTCCTCCGTCACAAAGGGATGAGATGCGGGGAGAATTAGTGCAGGGAAAGCTGGCGGTGGAAACGTTCACCAGGTTCTCTGATTCTCTGGATTAGGTGGCTCAGTTTTGCTCCCGCTGGAGCACCAGACCCAGTGGGGGCAGCGGCTCTGGCGATCCGCTGCGAGCTTCGTGGTACTGAGATCCAGGAGGTTAAGAGCGGTGGGAATCCTCCACCTGAATTGGCGTAAGGAAACATTATATGTGGCCCTAGTTGCTGCGGAGATGTGTTGGTTCACCCCTTGGGCGTTTGTGGTCACTCGCCAGGTGGTGACCTTTTCTCCGTATGTCACAGCGCTACTGCTAGGCACTATCGTCCTGGCCGTGATGTACTTCCGCCGAATCCTGGACCGCTTGCAGATAGATCTACCTTATCAACGAGTGGTGCTGATTGGCACGGTGCTAATCGCGATCCCTCTGACAATTCATGTCATCCTTTACCCTGATTATGGCTGGCTTGACCTGGGCTGGTTGGGCAAGGCAGGAAAGCTTTTTATCACTTTCTATTCGTTACCGACAGAAGTTATTATCTCTGCCATGCTCCTCTACCTGTGGTGGCGAGGGGTCAGCATTGGCCAGCGCAGTTTGAATTTCCAAGGAGTTGCCTTTTCCTTTCGCCTGGGTGTCTTGTTGATTGCTTTCTCAATACCATGGTTGCCTACCTATGGGGCCTATGATTTGGCCCTATTTGTCGTGCTTTTCTTTTTCTTCGGCCTAATGGCTGTCGCTCTGGCCCGCGTGGAAGAAGTCAATCGAGCCAAAGGGGGCGTGGGAGCGCCCTTCAACCTTGCCTGGTTAGCGATTCTGTGGGGCTCTACTGCCGCCGTTTTGATGATCGCATGGCTCATCTCCCGGATTTACTCTGTTGAAAGCTTCTTCCGGATGTTACGCTGGTTGTGGCCCATCTTTACCCCGTTGCTGCAAGTAGTACTGCATTTTATCTTGTTGGTGCTTAAATTCCTCAGCCCTGCCCTGTTGTGGCTATTCAGAATATTCCAAGAGATTGCAGGGGTTTTTGCTAAGAATGTCGAGGTTCTTGAGAAATTCGAATCGTTGGTTCCCGATGCCTTTTCAAGGACCGAGCCGGTAGTACAGCCGAGTTGGCTGGTAGATGCTCTGCGTTATACCTGTCTGGGTGTTATCGGCGCGGGCATCCTGGTCTCACTGGCTCTAGCTCTGCGACAGCGGCCGGATAGACAGCAACAAGGTGATGAGATCCGCGAATCTCTCTGGTCGTCAGAAGCCTTTGCCCAGGGAGCGATGAGCTCCCTGCGCCAAGGATGGGAGCGTTTCAGGCAGTTGGCTGGACGGAGGGCATGGCTTGGCCCTGGTATGCGGCTCTACGCTGCGGTGTCCATCCGCAAAATCTATGCCAACATGGCTCGATTGGCCGCGCGTCAGGGTTTCCCTCGACAGCCTGCCCAGACGCCTTACGAATACCTGTCCGCTTTGGGGTTGGCTTTTCCGGCTTGCCAGGCCGAAGCCGCAGCTATAACCGAAGCCTATGTGAAAGTGCACTACGGCGAGGTGCCGGAGAGCATTGAAGACCCGCAGCGCATAAGAGAATATTGGCAAAAGATTCAAGCCAGTTACAGCAGCATAAAACCTAAAAAGGGAAGATAAACATGGCCAAGTACATCTTCTGCACTGGTGGGGTGGTTTCCTCCGTGGGCAAAGGGGTTACTGCTGGCTCCATTGGTCGCATCCTCAAGAGCCGGGGCATCTCGGTCTCTATCCAGAAGCTGGATCCATACATCAACGTTGACCCGGGCACCATGTCGCCCTATCAGCATGGGGAAGTCTACGTCTTGGAGGATGGGGCGGAGACCGATCTCGATTTGGGCCACTACGAGCGCTTGATTGACGAGAATCTGACTCGGGCCAGCAATGTGACCACTGGACAGGTCTACGCCGAGGTCATCGCCAAGGAGCGGCGAGGGGACTATCTGGGTGGTACCATCCAGGTTATCCCCCACATCACCAACGAGATCAAGCACCGTATCGGCCTGGTGGCCAAGGAGAGCGGAGCTGAAGTAGTAATTGTAGAAGTAGGGGGCACGGTAGGGGACATCGAGGGCCTGCCTTTTCTGGAGGCCATCCGGCAGATGCGAAAGGATGTGGGTCGGGAGAACACCCTGTACATTCACCTAACTCTCCTGCCCTATATCAGTTCCACTGGCGAACTGAAGACCAAACCCACTCAGCACAGCGTTCGGGAATTGCGGAGCATTGGCATACAACCCGATGTCATCGTTTGCCGTTCCGATTACCCCTTGAGCAAGGAGGTAAAGGAGAAAATCGCCCTGTTTTGCGACGTTGAGCTACGGGCTATCATTCCCTTAATAACTATGGAAAGCATTTACGAGGTACCTCTTGTATTGGAGGAAACCGGACTGGGGGACTTCATCGTCGAACGCTTGGGCTTGCCGACTAGGGAACCCGACCTGGATGAGTGGCGCGCCTTGGTTGAGGAAATCAAGCGCCCCAAGGAGAAGGTCCATATCGGCATGGTAGGCAAGTACATCGAGCTCCAGGATGCCTACATCAGCGTGCGCGAGGCTCTCTACCACGCTGGAGTGCACAATGGGTGCGACGTGCAGATTCACTGGATCAATGCCGAGGATTTGGAGAAGGGACGGGGTCTGGATCAGTTGGGCCAGGTTGATGGCATCGTTGTACCCGGTGGCTTCGGCTATCGGGGCATTGAAGGCAAAATAGTAGCTGCCCGCTATGCTCGTGAGCACAAAGTACCCTATTTGGGCCTCTGTCTGGGCATGCAGGTTATGGTCATTGAACTGGCCCGGCATATACTGGATAGCGATGAGCCCAATTCTACCGAGTTCGATATCGCCACCAAACATCCCGTCATTGACCTGATGCCAGAGCAGCGAGGCATCTCCGAAATGGGAGGAACCATGCGTTTAGGAGCTTATCCCTGCCGACTGGTTCCCGGCACCAAGGCCGCTGCCGCCTATGGCAAAGAGATGGTCAGCGAGCGGCACCGCCACCGCTTTGAGTTCAACAACGACTATCGGGACCTGCTGACCGAGGCTGGCCTGGTGATAAGCGGCCTTTCCCCCGATGGGCATCTGGTGGAGATTGTGGAGTTGGCGGATCATCCCTGGATGGTGGGCAGCCAGTTTCATCCGGAGTTCAAGTCCCGTCCCAACCGCCCTCATCCCCTGTTTTGTGCCTTCCTTGCTGCCGCCAGGGCGCTATCTCGTAGTAAACAGGAGGCTTGCGCAGCGAAGCCTGGGGAGCTTGAGGGGATACCCCTCAAGCTCACTTTTTCCTCCTCAGGGCGGAGCTGACTGGGCCAATGCCCCACACTGGCGACGAGAAAAGGGGATATTGGAGGGAGACCCCCACACCCCCTGACCTGCTGCGCAGGCCCAACAGGGGCTGCAGCTTGCCTCTTTGATTGGTATATGCTATAATATTTAAAGCAAGGGAGGGTGCCGGAGTGGACTATCGGGACGGTCTCGAAAACCGTTGTGGGGGCAACTCCACCGTGGGTTCGAATCC
>CAZRSI010000149.1:0-6504 GCA_964602575.1 uncultured Anaerolineae bacterium | reverse complement strand
AATAAGCTTAGCGCGGGTGTCAGCTTCGTTTAGCATGACCGCCACTCTGTTTGCTATCACCCGTCAGGTTTGCACAGGAATGCCAATACCTGCTCGCATAGCTTGGCTCAACTCAGCTCTTCTGCGCGCATACCGCTTCAAGGCACGTTCGATCTTCAACTCCCGCAGCCCGCGTTCCAGTATCTCCACCAGAAGCTTCTGGCTGGCCGAATCAAGTTCCTGAGCCAGCGAAGCTGGAACGGTCAAAGTCAATACTCTAGTTGACATCGCTCACCTCCAGCAAAGGTGTTTTCACTTTCAAAAATGGCGGGGCGCATTGTCCCACTGATTACTCAATTCGAGAGTTAGTTGTATTTGATCTCGCTCATCCCAGCTAAAGTATACCATAACTCCATCAAACCTGCAAGCCCCCAACCGCCTCCAATCCAAGTTATGACAAGAGTTATTCCCTCACCTCGATAACAAGACGGTCCCCTTCCTGCTCAATCTCGGTCCCCATTGCTGCTGAGAGGGTACGGATGCGCTCGGCGATTTGGTCGAAGTCCTCGCCAGTAGCCCGGCTCACCTGCACGTACGAGATCAAGAGCGGGATAAGCTCGATGCGCTCCACGCCCTGCGAGGTGGCAGTGAGTATAAAGAGCAGTTGCTGGTCGTTCCGCAACTGCGGGTCCACGTAGTAGTCATCAATCAGGTCGCCGGTGTCGTAGAGGATGGGTTTGCCGTGGTATATCTCAATGCCCTGAAAGATGTGAGCACTGTGGCCATGGAAGATGTCGGCTCCAGCGTCCATGACCGCGTGGGCAAACTCAACGAACTCGGGCGATGGCACCTGCCTCATGTTGGGCCCCCAGTGGATGGACACGACGACTAAGTCCGCCCCCGCCTCCCGCGCCGCCTGGATGCTCTCCCTCACTTCACGGAAATGCTGTTCCTCGGTGGAGACGGTGATAATGCGAGTGCCCGGCGCGTCCTCGGTAGCCGCGTATTCCAGAAAGTGGTCGGCAAAGGCCACCACTCCCACCTCGATGCCCTCAGCCTCCAGCATGGCCGGACGGGAGGCCTCCATCAGGTTGGCGCCTGCTCCGGCGTGAGCGATGCCGCGCTCGTCCAGGTGGCGAATGGTCTCCAGCAGGGCCGGGGCCTGGAAGTCCAGCGCATGGTTGTTAGCCAGGGTGACATAGTCTATCCCAGCCAGGGTCAGCACCTCGATGGCCTTGGGATGGGCGCGGAAGTAGAAGACGCGAGGAGGGACGAAGAGCTCGCCACTCTCGGCGATGGTACACTCCAGGTTAACCAAGGCCAGGTCAGCTTGCCGAATCAGGGGCAATACATCGCCCCAGACATAGCAGGGACCCCGCTGGAGAATCACCGAGTTCACCAGTCGGCCCAGCATCATGTCGCCGCCAAAGGCCAGGGTGATGCGGTTGAGACCCGCCCGCCGAGGGGGTGTAGCAGCCGCAGTCGCTGCCGGCCTGACCGGAGCCGCGGGCTGACAACCCGCGCCGATAAGCAGCCACACCAACACAACCAGGCCCATCAAACCATGCCTGATCACGACCTGGATTCCATCCCCAGAATGCAACCCACAAAACATATCACACCCCCTGTCAACTTCTCCAAACTCCCTTCAAGCTCCCCTGAGTTCCCAAATTTCCCCGCTTACTCCTTTGCTTTCCCTTCCACCTTCGGTCAGAAATCTCCACATGAGCACACAATCTAGATAGCGCAACTTCATTTATAATCTCCATGTGCATCGCTATTTTCGCCCCTGCTACCTTCCTTGGCCTCGCTCTCTTCGCTCACCATCCCCTACGGCACGCCCTCTACGGCCTGTTGGCAGGCGCTATAGTTATCCTGGCTCACCGGCCCAATATCGTTCGCCTGCTGGCCAGCAACGAGCGGCGGCTTAGCTATTAGATTATAGCACAGCAAGCTCCAAGGTGCAACGCACTTCGAAGTGCGTTGCACCTGTTTTTGCAATGGCCTGTTGACAAAATGCTGGTTATGTGCTATGATTACGCCGCTCGTAGTGCATCACCTAGCGCACAAACTTCAACACAGGAGGTAGAAATGGTCAGACCTAAGATAGAATTACTCGATAAGGAAACCATAGAACGCATCCTGGCAGAGGCCCACGAGTTGCTGTGGGACCCAGGAGTGAGCATCCACAGTGAAGAGGCCCTCAGGCTTCTCGCTGACGCTGGGGCTACGGTGGATTTCACCACTAAGGTAGCCAAGATCCCAGCTCAACTGGTTGATAAGGCTTTGGAAACAGTCCCCTCATCGTTTTACCTTTACGATTACGACGGAAACCCTGTCGTGCACTACGGGGACGACGACGTGCAGTTCGACCCGGGCTCAGCAGCCATCGAGATCCTGGATTATGGCGAGACCCGATCGCGTAAGCCAGTCACCGCCGACTTCGTCGCCTATATCAAACTGGCCGAGATGCTGCCCGAACTGGACGCGGTGAGCACGGCCCTGGTCTGCTCGGATGTGCCAGAGAGCATGGCCGACCTCTACCGCCTCTATCTGGTGCTCCGCTTCGCCAAGAAACCTGTGATCACAGGAGCCTTTGACGTGGAGACCTGGTACATCATGAAGGACCTGCTGGTAGCCGTGGCTGGCAGCGAGGAAGAACTGGTTGCCAAACCCATTGCCGTGTTCGATGTCTGCCCCTCGCCTCCCCTGCATTGGAGCGAGATCACCTGCCAGAACATGATTGACTGCGCCCGCGCTGGCATCCCGGCCGAGTTGATATCCATGCCCCTGGCCGGAGCCACAGGCCCCGCCACCCTGGTGGGCTCGGTGGTACAGCACGCCGCTGAATCGCTGAGCGGGATCACCATCCACCAACTGGCTAAGCCCGGCTCTCCCATCATCTGGGGCGGTTCCCCGGCCGTCTTCGATATGCGCACAGGAACACCTCCCATGGGCGCCATCGAGACCCTGATGATAGATTGTGCTTATGTCCAGGTCGGCAAGTATCTGGGGCTGCCCACCCTTGCCTACATGGGCATGAGCGATGCCAAGATCGTGGACACTCAGGCTGGCTTCGAGTCGGGTATCGGCAACATCCTGGCGGTACTGATCGGGGTGAACATGGTCACCGGCGCTGGCATGATGGACTTCGAGAGCTGCTTCAGCCTGGAGAAACTGGTGATTGACAACGAGCTCATCGGCATGGCCCGCCGCCTGATACGAGGTATTGATGTCTCGGAGGATCCCCTGGCTACCGCCATCATGCGCCAGGTGGGCCATGAGGGCAATTTCCTGCGCACCAAACACACCCGGCAATGGTTCAAACGGGAACAGTTCATACCTTCACCAATTATTGACCGCGACTACCGAGAGGCGTGGGAGAGCAAGGGCGCAAAGAACACCGTGCAGCGGGCACACGAACGAGTTGAGGAGTTGATCGCTGCCTACCAACCCAAGCCCCTGCCCAAAGAGGTGGAGAAGGAACTGGTAGACATCACCCTGCGGGCGGCTAAAAAGGGGGGAATGGACAAGCTGCCGCCTCTCTAGAGCAAGGACTTGCATGATTAACAATGGGAAGAACCATATCCCCTATCGAGCGAGCCAGATTGCGCCTGAAGGTGCTGGGTGAGGACGATGTGCGGCTCATCCACCAGGCCAGCCTGGAGGTGCTCGAGACGGTGGGGGTGCACTTTCCTTCGGATTGGGCTTTGGATATCTTGGAAGGGGCCGGGGCAACGGTGGACCGGGGGAGCCAGATCGCCCGCATTCCGGGCCATGTCATCGAAGAGGCGCTGGCCCAAGCACCGCCCTCGTACGTGCTCTGCGCCCGCGACTCTGCCCTGGACCTCCCCTTGGATGGGGAACATTCCTATCTGTCCACCGACGGCTGCGGCGTGGAGATCATCGACCTGGAGACGGGGAAGCGACGGCGCTCCACCAAACGAGATGTAGCAGAGTCAGCATTGGTGGCCGATTACCTCCCCCAGATCGCTTTCTACTGGCCCATAGTGGCCGCGCAGGACTGCCCTCCGCAAACGCGCTCACTGCACGAACTGGAGGCCGCTTGGAACAATACCACCAAGCATGTCCAGACCGAGTGCATAATAACTGCCAGACAAGCCCAGGCCGCGATCGAGATGGCCGCAGCCATCGTCGGCGGGCGAGAGGAGCTGAGAAAACGCCCTATCCTCTCCATCATGCAGTGCACCATCAGTCCCCTGGGGCAAGATGGAGGCAGCCTGGAGGCAGCTCTGGTGGCCGCCCAGGCAGGCCTACCGGTGGGCTTTATGACCATGGCCAGTTGTTGCTCCACCGCGCCAGCCACGCTGGCCGGCAACCTGGTGGTGGGCAACGCTGAAGTGATTGCCGCCTCCGCCCTCATCGAACTGGCCTGCCCGGGTGCGCCCATCTTCTACGCCGCAGCCCAGACAGCCATGGACCTGCGCACGGGTGTCTACACCGGCGGCGGGCCGGAGGACTACCTGTTCGGCGCCGCCACCAACCAACTGGCCGACTTTTATGGAATTCCTCTCTCCATGGGCACCTTCGCCACCGGTGCCAAGGAACCCGACTGGCAGGCAGCCCTGGACAACGCCTTCGCCGGCCTGATGCCCGTCCTTAGTGGCGCCGACATGCTGACTGGGGCCGGCCTGCTCTACGGCTCCCGCATCCTGTCTTATGAGCAACTGCTCATGGATTGCGAGATCTACGACATCATCCAGGCCACAGTGCGAGGCATCGAGGTGAACGAGGAGACCCTGGCCCTGGATGCCATCAAATCGGTGGGCGTAAGGGGAAACTACCTGACCCACAAACATACCTTGAAACACATGAAGAAGCGCTGGGTGCCCAGCCTGGTGGATCGACGCTCATATGAAGCCTGGGAGAGGGATGGCCGACGCGGAGCGAGGGAATGGGGCCGCGAGAAGGCCAGGTGGATCCTGGCAAATCATCGCCCGCAGCCGTTGGATCCCAGGCTGCAGGAGGAGCTAAGCAAAATCATCGCTACTCTGGAAAAGTGAGCCCTCTCCTGCCCCACTTTGTGAGGAGAAAGGGCTTGGTCGGGCGACCTTTGCCCACCAGAAATCAATTCAAAAGCCCCCAGCTCTGAGAAGAACTGGGGGCTTTATTGATTCCTTAGCCCGCGATTTCGTGGGTGAAGCGGATGTAGGTTTCGATCCCGCGGAAGAAGTTGGGTAGGTGTTGTTTCTCGTTGGGGGCATGCAGGTTGTCGTCGGGCAGGCCGAAACCCAACATCAGGGTGTCCACGCCAAGCAGTTCCCGGATCAGGCCAACCACGGGGACGGTGCCGCCCTGGCGCGTGAAGAGCGGTGGCTTCCCCCACACCGCTTCCAATGCTCGACTGGCAGCCTGAACCGCGTCGGAGTCTCGCTCGATGATAGCCGGCAGGCAACCGGCCAGATACTCCAACTCCCAGGTGACCGTCGGAGGGGCATTGGCCTCCAGGTAAGCCCGCATCGCTTTTTCGACTTCGTCTGGTCTTTGATCAGGCACCAGGCGGGTGGAGACCTTGGCCATCGCCTGCGCCGGCAGGACTGTTTTGCTGCCCTGGCCGGTGAATCCGCTCAGCAGGCCATTGACATCCAGCGTCGGACGGGCGGTCGCTCGCTCGGTAGCCGTGTAGCCTTCCTCGCCGAACAGAGCCTTGACGCCAGTCTGCTCCTGCCACCAGGAATCCGTCTGTGGCAGCTTGGCCAGTTCGGCCCGCTCGGCGTCGGTGAGGGGCCGGACGCGATCGTAGAACCCAGGCAACGTGATCCGACCCTGACGGTCGCGCATCCCGGCGATCAGCTCGCACAGCACCTGAGCTGGGTTATCCACGGCGCCTCCGAACATGCCTGAGTGCAGGTCGCTCGCCGGGCCCTGCACGCGGATTTCGAAATAAGCCAGTCCACGCAGGGCGTAGACGATCGAGGGGGTGTCAGGCGCCAGGATGCCCGAATCTCCGTTGAGACACAGGTCACAGGAAAGCAGGTCCTTGTGCTCCTCGATGAAAGCTGCCAGGCTCGGCGAACCTATCTCTTCCTCGCCCTCGAGCAAGTACTTGAGGTTGATAGGCAGGCCAGAGGTGCGCACCATGGACTCAACGGCTTTGAGATGGGCGACGAGTTGGCCTTTGTTGTCGGAAGCGCCCCGGGCGAAGATGTCATCCCCTCGCACCTGGGGCTCAAAGGGGTCGCTAATCCACAGGTCGAGCGGGTCCGCTGGCTGCACATCGTAGTGTCCGTAAAACAGGATCGTGGGCGCCTCGTGGCCAGCTCCGAGCCATTCGCCGTACACCACCGGGTGGCCTCCGGTAGGCATCACCGCGACTGCGTCCAGCCCGAAATCTTTCAACTGACCGGCGAGCCACTCCGCAGCCCGGCGTATATCAGGCTTGTGCTCGGGAAGGGTGGAAACCGAGGGAATGCGCAACAGCGCCTTGAGATCTTCAAGAAAGTCTTGCTGGTGTTCTCTGGCATAAGCAATGGCGGTTTCGAGATTTGACACTTGTTCACCTCC
>CAZRSI010000148.1:0-6539 GCA_964602575.1 uncultured Anaerolineae bacterium | reverse complement strand
AGCCGCTTTCCCTGAGATCGGAGAGAATGGGCCTGTGATCTTTACGGGCTTCAACAGCCCTGGATAATTGGGACACAGCCACGACAGGCACGTTCAGTTCTCTAGCTAACGCTTTGAGCGCTCTGGAGATAGCCGATATCTCCTGTACGCGGTTCTCCGCGCGGGTGTCCCCACGCATCAACTGGAGGTAGTCCACAATGATAAGGTCGAGCCCGTGCTCTGCATGGAGGCGGCGGGCTTTGGTTCGCATCTGCAGGGCGGAGATAGAGGGCGTGTCGTCCACAAAGATCGGAGCCTCCGAGAGGATGCCTGTCGCTTCAACAAAGAGGGGCCACTCGTGATCCTGGATGTCGCCTTGGCGCAATCTTTGGGAATCTATGCCCGTCTCGGCGGAGATAAGACGCTGCACAACCTGCTCGGCGCTCATTTCCAGGCTGAAGAAAGCCACCCGCTGATTGTACTTGCGGGCGGCATTCTGGGCAATGGAGAGGACGAGGGAGGTTTTCCCCATGCTGGGCCGACCAGCCACGATGATCAAATCCGAGGGCTGTAAACCTCCCAGCAGTCTGTCCAGGAGGGGGAAGCCGGTGGGGACACCGATCAGTTCGCCACGGTGTTGATACAAATAGTCTATGCGGTCGTAGTAGTCCCCAATAATCTGCTTAATGGGTACCAGGTCGTGGGTGATGCGGCGTTGTGAAACTGCGAACAGGACCTGCTCTGCCCTGTCTATTACCTCCTCTACGTCTTCGGCGTCTTCGTAGGCAATGGCCGCGATCTGCCCTGCTGCATTGATCAACCGACGCAGAATGGCTGTACGCTCCACAATGCGGGCATAGTACTCAGCGTGGATAGCTGTGGGTACTGTGTTTATCAGATAGGTGATATAAGCCGCTCCCCCTACCTCCTCCAGCTGACCGCGTCGCTCCAGTTCGTCGCAAAGGGTGACAAAGTCGGCCGGTTCCCGCCGGTTGTGGAGGTCTCTGATCGCATCATAGATCCAACCATTTTTCTCGCGGTAGAAATCCTCGGGTTCGAGAAAGGAAGCCACTTTGAATATCGCATCGGGATCTATCAGGAGCGACCCCAGGAGTGCTTCTTCTGCCTCGGTGTTGTGAGGCGCCATTCTCTCAGGTTTATTCATGGCTTCACCATTTCACCTCTTTCGCACTATTCCCAACTCTCCTCATCATCTAGGTCGAGGGACTCAACGAAATCTCGGAAAACCGATAGTTCGTCTTCATCGCCGTGGCTTATCCCTTCTTCGGGGGTAATCCCGGCTTGTTCCATCACCGAATCGGCCACGAAGATGGGCACATTGGTCCGCACAGCCAGAGCGATGGCATCGCTGGGTCGGGAATCCACTTCCAGACGATGTCCATTGTTATCCAGAACAATGCGAGCATAGAAGGTATCATCGCGCAGGTCGTCTACTAGAACATGGGAAACCTTGCCCCCCATTTTGGTGATCACTGATTTCAGCAGATCATGGGTGAGAGGGCGAGCTAGCTCTACTTGCTTTAGTTCAAGGGTAATGGCCTCGGCCTCAAAGGGGCCAATCCAAATGGGCAAGTACCTTTCTCCATCTATATCTTTCAAGATCACCACCCGATGCTGCGACATCAAACTAGCCCTGATGCTATCAACAGTTACCTGGATCATTTCCTCCTGCCTCCTCTTTTGCTGCTCCTCCGAAGCGCCTTGTTTTGTTATTGATTATACCACAATAGCCCAGAGCACACAAATTCAGTACATCAAAATTTGCTCTCGCTGGATCGCCAGATCCAGCGGTTTGGCGGCGGATTTGGCAATCCGCCGTGAGCGATTGTGATCTACTGAAATTGGGCCATAGGGGGTGAAGCTCGATTCCGCCAAACCAAATGGTGGATTGTCTTCTTCCCAATTTTGAAAAATTGTTGTATAATTAACCCAAAAGGCAATTCGATGTGGCGGCGGGCGGTATCATGATAAGCTAATGATGGGCATCCTTAGAGAGGACTTTGAAACCAATCAGTAGGAGGAGATCAATTTAATGAAAGAAATCAAGGTGAAGATGTACGGCGAATTGGCGATCTTCGGGGGTTCAGGTAACCCGGCTCTGACCCAGGAGATCTGCGAATACCTGGGGGTTCCCCAATCGCAGGCGGAAATCATAGACTTTCCCAATGAGAACATCTTCATCAGGCTACGCCAAAGCGTTCGTGGGCGAGACGTTTTCGTTATTCAGCCCACATGTTCGCCGGTCAACAGAAACATTATGGAATTGTTGATCATGATTGACACCTTGCGGCGGGCCTCCGCCGGGCGCATCACGGCGGTGATGCCCTTCTATGCTTATGGCCGCAGTGACAAAAAGGACCAACCGCGTGTGCCCATCACTGCCCGCCTCATCGCCGATATGATCGGCGTGGCCGGTGCCGACCGATGGATGACCATGGACCTTCACGCGGGTCAGATTCAGGGGTTCTTTAGTATTCCGGGTGACGAGATAACGGCTTTCAACATCCTTAGTGATTACCTCATGAAGAAGAACCTGCACGATGCTGTAGTGGTAACTGCCGACCTGGGATTTGCCAAGAAAGGTCGTAACTTTGCCGAGAAGTTAGGATTACCGTTGGCCTTTGTGGAGAAGCGTCGCAGCCTCACCGATGCGTCCAGCAAAGCATTGACGCTGATAGGCGATGTTGAGGGCAAGGATGTTATCATCGTTGATGATGAGGTGGATACGGCCGGATCAATGTTGGAAGCTGCGACTATCGTCAGGGCCCACGGGGCCAAGAATATCTATGCCAGCTTTACCCATCCCATTTTCTCCCCGCCGGCTGTGGAACGATTGCGGAAATGCGAGTTTAAAGAGATAGTCACTACAAATACCATCCCTATCCCACCCGAAAAGATGTTGCCCAATATCACCGTTCTCTCTGTGGCCCCTCTGCTGGGCGAGGTCATTCGCCGCGTCCACCTGGGGATCTCGGTGGGCGAATTCATGAAGGATGTGCCCTGCTAGTCAGACAGAGGTAGGGACGGCTAAGGTCCGTCCGGAGCGGAAAAACGCTACGAACATACGCAATGCGGTACTAAGGTTCTACCGCAAACAGCCCCTAAGAGGAACACGTAAGCGAGGTTGAAAAGGCTACGCGAGCCTTTCAAACGGTGAGTGAGTTTTGCTCGAAGCTATGAGGCATCTATGTTTAAGAGTTTACTGAGTAAAGTTATCGGAGACCCTAACGAACGAGAACTGAATAGACTACGGCCTCTTGTTGAGCAAATAAACGCCCTTGAGCCTGAATTCGAGGCTCTGACCAACGAGGAACTCCGGGCCAAAACGGAGGAATTCATTGACCGATTACGCGCTGGGGAATCCCTGGATGACCTCCTGGTGGAAGCCTTCGCTGCGGTGAGGGAGGCATCCAAGCGCACCACAGGCATGCGCCACTTCGACGTGCAACTTATGGGTGGCATCGTGTTGCACGAGGGAAAAGTCGCCGAGATGAAAACCGGCGAGGGAAAGACCTTGGTTGCTACACTGCCTCTCTATCTAAACGCTTTGGAAGGCAAAGGATGCCACCTGGTCACCGTCAACGATTACCTGGCCAAGCGCGACACCCAGTGGATGGGCCCCATCTATCACCTCTTGGGCCTCTCGGTGGGGGTGATTCAGCATGAGTCGGCTTTTCTCTTTGACCCTGACTATAAGTCCGATGATGAGCGTTATCAATACCTGCGGCCTGTGAGCCGCCGGGAGGCCTATGAGGCCGACATCACCTATGGCACCAACCATGAGTTCGGTTTCGACTACTTGCGGGATAACATGGTACTGGACCTCTCCCAGCAGGTGCAGCGGGGCTTTCACTACGCCATCGTGGACGAGGTGGACTACATCCTCATTGATGAAGCTCGTACTCCCCTTATCATCTCCGGCCCGGCGGAAGAGCCGGATCCCAACTACCGCCGCATGGCCCAGCTCATCCCCCGCCTCCGGCGCGATGTGGATTACGTGATAGACGAGGAAGCCCGGGTAGTTACCCTCACTGAGGAAGGAATCGAGAAGCTGGAGAGGTGGCTGGGGGTGGACAACCTTTACTCCCCGGAGAACTTCGCCCTGACCCCTTACATAGACAACGCCCTGCGAGCCCATACCCTCTTCCATCGCGACCGAGACTATATCGTGAAAGATGGCCAGGTGATCATCGTGGACGAGTTCACCGGCCGGCTGATGTATGGGCGGCGCTATTCGGAGGGATTGCACCAGGCCATCGAGGCCAAGGAGGGAGTGGAGGTGCAGCGCGAGAACCTGACCTTGGCCACTATCACCATCCAGAACTACTTCCGCATGTACGAGAAGCTGGCGGGCATGACGGGTACAGCAGCTACAGAGGCCGAGGAACTGCACAAGATCTATGGCCTGGATGTGGTGGTGTTGCCTACTAATGTAGAGTACCGGGCTTTGAAGGGGGAGTTGGTTACCCTCAGAGAGAGGCGAGACGGGGTAGAGCTCATCACCTATCGCAACCCCGACAACAACGAGTTATACTATAAACGCATCGACTACCCCGACGTGGTTTACAAGACTGAAGGGGCCAAATTCCGGGCCGTGGTGCGGGAGATCGAGGAATTGCACCGCCAGGGACGGCCGGTCCTGGTGGGAACCATTTTCATTGAGAAATCCGAGATGCTTTCCGAGATGCTCAGGCGCAAGGGTATCCCCCACCAGGTGTTGAACGCCAAGTACCACGAGAAGGAAGCGGCGATCATTGCTCAGGCTGGCCGCCCAGGCGCGGTGACCATCGCCACCAACATGGCCGGGCGAGGTGTGGACATCCTCTTGGGTGGTAACCCGGAGGGATTGGCCCGGGAAGACCTGCGCCGCCAGGGGGTGGACTTAACCACCGTCTCTAAGGAGCAGTGGGCCGAGGCCCTGGCCAAAGCTAAGGAGATATGCGAGCGCGATCGAAAGAAGGTGCTGGAATTGGGCGGCCTCCATGTCATAGGTACGGAGCGCCACGAAGCGCGACGCATTGACAACCAGTTGCGGGGCCGCGCCGGCCGTCAAGGCGACCCCGGCTCATCCCGTTTCTACGTCTCCCTGGAAGATGACCTGATGCGTCGCTTCGGTGGGGAAAGGGTCAAGGGCTTCATGGAATGGGCGAGAATGGACGAGGATGTCCCTATCCAACACGATCTGATCACCAAATCCATCGAGAATGCCCAGATCAGGGTAGAGGGTTACAACTTCGACATCCGCAAACACCTCCTGGAATACGACGACGTGGTAAATAAGCAGCGAGAGATCATCTACGAGCAGCGACGTCGGGTGCTCAGCGAGGAAAATCTTAAACCCATTATCATGAACATGATCCGGGAGGAAATCGTCGGCCTGATATCCAGTCATACCGTTGGAGACCCCGAGGATTGGGACCTGGAGGGCCTGTACTCGTCCTTGCGAACCATCATGCCCTTGCCACCTACCATGACTGTATCCCGCTGGAAACAGCTAACGCCCGAAGAAATAGAGGTGCAGCTTCTGGACCTGGCAGAGAGGCTGTATGAGGAGAAGGAGCGGCAACTGGGCTCGGAGGATATGCGGCAATTGGAGCGCCTGGTGATGCTCCGGGCAGTGGACAGCCTGTGGATCAGACACCTGACTGGCCTGGATGACCTGCGAGAGGGCATCGGCCTCAGAGCCTACGGCCAACAGGACCCGTTGGTGGCTTTCAAGAAAGAGGCTCACGAGATGTACATGGACCTTGTGGCAGCCATTCAACGTACCATAGTGAGCGACATCTATCGGGTTAGTTTGGTCAGAGAGCCGCAGCCGCGCCCCATGCGGGAGATGCGGTCCAGCATCTCGACCGGACTCGGTGCAGGTGTGGAGGCCAAACGCGCCCCTCAGCCGGTCAGAGCGACCGGGGCCAAAGTCGGGCGCAACGACCCCTGTCCCTGTGGTAGCGGTAAGAAGTATAAGCACTGCTGCATGCGCAAAGACCTGGCTCAGGCTCAAAGCAAAGCCAGTTCGAGCAGTACTAGGAAAAGACGCCGCAGGCGCAGACGCAAAAAGTGAGAAGGGCATTGACCATGGCGATCACAACTTTCGCTCAATTGATAGATGGGGCTAAGAAGGTAGGACCAAAGACGGTGGCCATCGCAGCTGCCCAGGAAAAAGAGATTCTATTGGCGGCCCAGGATGCTGAGGCACAGGATATTGCCGAGTGCATCCTGGTGGGGGACCGAGCGGCCATCACGGGGATCGCCCAGGAGAACTCCATAGACATCCACCGCATGATGATCATCCATGAGCCAGAGCCGAAGCAGGCAGCGCGCAAAGTGATGGAATTGGTGAGGCTGGGACACGCTCAAATGGCCATGAAGGGCAAGATCGAAACGGGAGACTTCCTGCGGGCTGCGCTGGATAGGGAGGTGGGGCTGCGGGTGGGTCGTTTGTTGACCCACGTGGGCATCTTTGAGATCCCCGGCTTCGACCGCCTCATTTTCATCAGCGATGCTGGGGTGGTGGTGGCTCCCACCATGGAGCAGAAGAT
>CAZRSI010000147.1:2575-6587 GCA_964602575.1 uncultured Anaerolineae bacterium | reverse complement strand
CGAAACGGGCTTTCAATGTTGTTCAATATGGGCCTAGTAGGGTGTCCACGAGGGATTAAGTAATGAACCTCGACAGTGTGACCCAAACAGTGTGCTTCATCACTGGCGAAGAAAGATTTGTTTCCACTGAGCGGTTTCTGTCTGCTGGGAGAGATATTGGGACATTCAAAGACAGTCTTCGGGCACCCATACACCGCTGGTTTAAGTATCCGGCAGGATACTCTTACAAACTTGTCCACGAGGCTTTCAAATTCTTTGATATCCGGCCGGGGAATTGGGTTCTCGACCCGTTCAGTGGTTGTGGTACGACGCTTATTGAGGCCAAGAAAGCAGGTATTAACTCCATAGGCATCGAAGCCCATTTCTTCGTCCATTGGGTGGCAGAGACCAAGCTGTTCTGGGATTTCAACCTCGGTGAACTACATGCGTCCATTCACCATGACCTTAATGCGATCAAGCAGCTTCTAGAACAAGGTCTCCCAACCTCCGTAGATCTATCATACATCTTTCCTCCACTAGTGCACAAATGCTATTCTCCGGAAGTCCTGGGCCAACTGTATCTCATCCGTGAGTATATTGCTCAAGAGATAGAACCTGGCCCTTACCAGAATCTCCTAAAACTTGCCCTCACGGACACTTTGCGCACCGTCTCTTCTGCCGGAACCGGGTGGCCATACATTGCTCCCAACAAGCGCAAGCAAGCGCAGTACGATGTCTTCACGGCCTATAAGGATCAGCTTTGGCTGATGTATCAGGACCTAGCTACAACCATTGGTCTAGGAACCGAATGTCAGACTCTCAACATATTAGGAGATGCACGAAAACGGTTGAAAACGACCGAAGGCGAGGATCTCATCCAAGATGCGATGATTGACCTCGCCATTACCTCTCCGCCTTATTTGAACAACTACGATTATGCCGACCGAACTCGCCTCGAACTTTATTTCTTCGGACTTGCGAGAACCTGGGGGGAAATCACCGATAAGATCCGAGATCAGTTAATGATTGCCTCGACCACCCAGGTTCGCCGCAGCGAGTTTGACCCCGACCACCCACTCATTGATGGAATCAAGGACTGTGCTCCAGCCCTCTATGAAGAGCTTACCGCAAAAATCAAATTGCTCTCTGAGCGGCGTCTAAAGAAAGGTGGGCGAAAAGACTACGATTTCATGGTCGCTGGTTACTTCAATGATATGTACCAGACACTAGTTGAGGCCGCCCGAGTGCTCAAACCAGGGGGGACTTATCTGCTTGTGCTTGGAGATTCAGCACCTTATGGGGTCTACATTCCAACGTATGAATACTTGGGGAGACTGGCGTGTGGTATTGGCTTTGCGGAATATCGCATCGAGGAACTGCGCAAGCGCGGGGGTAAGTGGAAAAAGAATCCACAGCGGCACAGCGTGCCACTGCATGAATCTCTACTCATCCTGCGAAAATAGGGTGGCGACAGAGGCGCTCTCAAGATAGCCAATCGCCTCCTCAATACCTTGGAACGTATCCAGGCGGACCTCGCCCTCCGAGGAGTATACGACGACTTCCACTCTCTCAATCTCTCGCTCTGCACGCTTGGCGGGATCGAGGGTCTCCGACACCATCTCCTCAAGCCTGGATTGGACATTGGTAACGAGCTTTCGTCCGATCTCTGCCCGTTGTTCCTCCGCTAGCCTACAGTAGGTCACCCACGCATGGGTGGCGATGTGTCGCTCCCTCTCGCCTCAATCAAAGCTGATGCCGTAGGGTCTCAGCACCTGCACAATGTGATCAAAGGGAACCTCCAGGATGTTTATGCCGAAGCTGCGAATCATCTTTTTTGAGGACTCGCTCCAATTACCAGCAAGGACGGCGATAGATCGCCGAATCGTGGGATAGGTCCGCATAAGACTGCTGTGGGCTGTACAGAGCCAACTGCCTTTGTCTCGATTGTGTTTCTTGTACCGAATATATTTGCTCTCGAACAAGATGATCGGGTGGCCCTGGGCATCTCTCACTACACCGTCAATGTTATATCCAATGCCAGCAGCGTCCTTCATGATCAGCTTTTTCTTGCGTCCTCTGTACGGTCCCCTAGTGTGGATGCCACCATGATCAACAAACACGTAGCCAAATCTGCTGGCCACGGCCTTGATTGTCTTGCCCAGTTCAGCTTCAATCTGCCCTCCAATGGCCTCTCCGAGAGCCGCACCGGGGTTTGCCACACCGGGATCTAGTTTACGGTTTTTCATATGTCCCCCTGGCTATCACTGAATTCAAAGAGTTCTTTTTCTGAGACTCCGAGAGCATTCGCAATGCGCTCAAGCGTGGCGAAAGAAGGAGCGTTCACCCCACGCTCCACAAGACTGAGGAAGTCCACTGAGATGTCCGCAGCTTCCGCCAATTGCTCTTGGGTCATTCCCTTTCTTTGCCGCAGAATGCGAAGTCTTTTGCCGAATTTGGTTTTTAGATCACCCATTTGCCTTGCCACTGGCTTTTCCCTAATTATACCGTAATTCGACTACGGATGACCACCGAGCTGGACTACGGGTTTTGTTAAACAAAACAGGCAGTCACTCCCTATAAGCAGAGGAGGAAATATGCGTTGGCGCAAGCAATTTGGCCTTATTTTGGCAACTGCATTATTCGTGTTGCTGATTCCCGCTCTAATCGCTGCGGACCCCCCACCGGACCTGCCCACCCTCCAGAAAATCCCTCTGGCCCTGCGGGTCAAAATCGAGCCGCATATGCTCAAGGAGCTGGCCTCCAGTGATAAGACTACCTACCTGGTCTACCTGACCCAGCAGGCCGACCTGGCCGCGGTGCGGCAAATCAAAGAGAAGTTGGCCCGCCGCCAGGCTGTGGTCTCCTCCCTCCAGGCCACGGCAGAGAGGACCCAACGGGGCATCCGGGCTTATCTCGACCAACAGCAAGCCTCAGGCCACGTGGAGGGATACCTTCCCTTCTGGATCTTCAACGGCCTGGCCGTCACCAGCGACCTGGAGACGCTGCTGGCCCTGGCCGCCCGGTCAGAGGTGGAGATGATCCGCGCCAATCACACTCATCAACTGCCCTCTCCCTCTTCATCTCCCACTCATGGGAGGGAAGCAAAAGGGGGAATAGAGTGGAACATCACCAAAGTGCGAGCTGACCAAGTATGGCGCGACTTCGGCATCACCGGGCGCGGGGTGGTGGTGGCCAACATGGACAGCGGCGTGGACTGGACCCACCCGGCCCTGCAGAGCAAGTATCGCGGCGCCGATGGAGATCACAATTACAACTGGTTCGATTTCACGGGCACCTACCCCGACGCCCCCAACGATGGCCACTATCATGGCACCCACACCATGGGCATCATCGTGGGAGACGACGGAGCCGGCAACCAGATCGGCATGGCCCCCGGCGCCCAGTGGATTGCGGTCAAGGTTTTCGATGATGCCGGCTTCACCGACGATGTGAAGCTCCACCAGGGCTTTCAGTGGCTGCTGGCCCCCACAGACCTCAACGGGGTGAACCCCGACCCCAGCAAAGCCCCCGACGTGGTCAACAACTCCTGGGGCAGTATGAACGGGGCCGATCCCACCTTCTGGCCCGATGTGGTGGCCTGGCGAGCAGCAGGCATCCTCCCTATCTTCGCCGCCGGCAACGAAGGAGAGATGGGCGATGGGTCCGTAGATTCGCCGGGCAGCTTCCCCCACGCCATAGCCGTGGGCGCCACGGATTCCCAGGACGCCATTGCCTCCTTCAGCAGCCGAGGACCCTCCTTCTGGGACGAGACCAAACCCGACATCAGCGCCCCTGGGGTGAACATCCGCTCCAGCGTGCCGGGTGGTGGCTACGAGGACGGCTGGAGCGGCACCTCCATGGCTACTCCCCACGTGGTCGGCCTGGCGGCCCTGCTGTTGGAGGCCGATCCCACCCTGACCCCCGACGACCTGGAGAACTTCATGGTCTACACCGCTCTCGACTTGGGCGAGCCCGGCCCCGACAACGATTGCGGCTGGGGGCGGATTGATGCCTACAATGCGGTCCGCTGGGC
>CAZRSI010000147.1:0-2475 GCA_964602575.1 uncultured Anaerolineae bacterium | reverse complement strand
GGATGGGCGAAGGTCTCCTGACCGAGCTCTCCCCGCCTCGGTCAGAGACCTTCGGCGAACGCGCTGGTATTCCTGGAGCTACGGTCAGCGGGGTGAGCCAGGCTGGGGACCGATTCGTCACTACCACCGATACCACGGGGACGTACACGGTGAGCGTGCCGGGAGGGTTGTACGAGGTCACGGCCAGCGCCTTCGGCTACCTCTCGGCCACGGTGCAGGGGGTGGAGGTGATAACGGGCTACATGTCCATGCGAGACCTGTACCTGGAGCCAGTCCCCGTAGGGACTCTCAGCGGTCGGGTAATCGAGGCGAGAACGGGAGAGCCGCTGGCGGCCAAGATCCAGGTATCGGATACCCCAGCCTCGACGACGGCCGATGCCGATGGGTTCTACGAGCTTACCCTGCCCGTGGGTAGCTACACTGTGGAGGCGAGCATGAGCGGCCATCGGGTCCAGCGGGCGGTGGTCAGCATCGCCGAGGAGATGGTGACCAACCAGGATTTCACTTTGCCCACAGCCCCCTCCCTCCTGCTGGTGGATGCCGATGCCTGGCTTGGCGATAACATCACCCTGTATTATCAATACGCTTTGGACAGGGCCGGCTACCTCCACGACACGCGGCTCATTACCGACACTGCCTATCTTCCCACAGCCGAGGAATTGGGAGCCTACGACGTGGTCATCTGGGCCGACCAAACAGCCTCGCCGGGCTACATCGGCGCCGACGAAGCCCTGATGGAGTTTCTGGACGATGGCGGCTATCTCCTCATCGCAGGACAAGACATCGGCTACTGGGATGACTATCAAAACTACGCTCCCGCTTTCTACACCAATTACCTGCACGCCAACTTCCTCGGAGAGCCGCAGACCCTGGAGCCACTGGTTGGATCCGACATTCTGGACGACCTGACCCTCATCCTTAACGATACCTATGCCTACAAGAACACCGGCTACTGCACCACCTTCGGCTGTTGGTATCCCGACGAGATCGAGCCTGCCGACGATGCCGCTTCGCCTATCATCGCCTATCCCGACGGAGGCATCCGCGGGCTCAAGGCTGAATCCGCCCCTTATCGCGTGGTCTACTTCGGCTTCGGCCTGGAGAGCGTTGGTCCCCGCGAGGCGTTGATCCAGACGATGGATCGCATCCTCACCTGGTTCACTCTGCCCTCCCTGACCAAGGCAGTGGATAAAGAGACAGCCGTCCCAGGGGAGGTATTGACCTACGCGCTCACCCTGAGCAACATCGGTGAGGCCGACTTGCCAGGCATCAGCCTCACCGACCCCATACCGCAGCACACGGCCTATGTCCCTGGCAGCGTCACCGGAGGCGCGCTTTACAATCCTACCTTGGATCGCATCGAGTGGACGGGCACCCTACCGGCCAGTACCCAGATGGCCCTTACCTTCCAGGCGATGGTAGAGGAGTCGCTGGCCGGAGGAACGATCATTACCAACACCGCCACCCTGGACGACGGGGTGGGCCACACCGTGCAGGCCAGCGCGGTGACCACGGTGATGGGGCCCGACCTGACGAATTCGAACAAGACGGTGGACAAGCCTATGGCCCTGCCCGGCGAGACCCTGAGCTACACCATCACCCTGCGCAACTCGGGCCCCGTTACCGCCACCAGGGCCAGCCTGGTGGACCCCATTCCGGCCCACACCACCTACGTGCCGGGTAGCGCCAGCGGCGGCGCGGTCTACAACCCAACTCTCAATCAGATCGAGTGGGTGGGGGCTGTGCCGGGCAGAAGCGCGGAAGAGGCTCAATACACCTGGACCGACAGCGACGCACCCGGCGGGCCGACCTACGACTGGGTGGATATCACGGAGATAGGCACCCCGATCACGGGTCTGGGAGACGACACCAACCACGGCCCCTTCTCCATTGGCTTTTCCTTCCCCTTCTACGGGGAGGAGTTCAGCCAGTTCTATCTCAGCAGCAATGGCTTCCTGAGCCTGTCGCCCATCTCAGGCCGCAACTTCGGCAACCTCGAACTCCCCAACCCCTCGGCGCCGGGCAACTTGCTGGCCGTCTTCTGGGACGATCTCAACTTCGCCTCGGGCGGGGAGGCTTATTATTGGACCAATAATCTGGACGCCCTGGTGGTCTCCTACGTGGATGTGCCTCGCTATGCGGCCGGTGGCCCGTACACCTTCCAGGTCATCCTGCGGGCCGACGGCTCCATCACATTCCAATATCACAGCATGGGCGAACCCGTGAACGAGGCCACCATTGGCATCCAAAACGCCGACGGCACCCAGGGGCTGACCATCGCCCACGATCAGGCCTACGTCCACGATGGGCTGGCAGTGGCTTTCACTCCCCCTCCGCCTCCTCTTCCCCCGCCCACTATCACGTTTCAGGTGCGGATGGATGATTCCCTGCCCACCAACATGGTGATCACCAACACCGCTACCCTGGATGACGGGCTGGGACAGACCCTCCAGATGAGCGCCACGACCACTGTAA
>CAZRSI010000146.1:0-6786 GCA_964602575.1 uncultured Anaerolineae bacterium | reverse complement strand
CTGCGCCAGCAAGGGGTTGAGTTGCTGGTGATCACGAGCACCCTTGGCCTTACGCAAACCCGTTCCGCTTTTCTGCTCCTGACAGACCCTACTCAGGGACTCTGCAGTCTTTTGTCAGATCCAGATGAGCGAGTTACTGCACCACCCAACTACCTCGACCACCCGACCATCTGACCAAATTCACGCCACATTCACGGCAGGAGCTATTGACAAAGCAGCCCATAGATGATACAATAGAATTGGCGTGGAAATGGGGTACAGCCAACGCGCTTTTTCGTAGACCCACGGTCCGGAAAGCGCGTTTTTCATCCGCCAAACGCACGGAGAACCATGAACCGCCCAGCCAGTTCCCCAGATGCCTACACCCGAAAACGAAGGGCCCTGAGAAAGCTGATCACTTTCTCCCTCTGCCTGACCCTCGCGGCCGGACTACTCCTCCCCCACCCCCTCTCCGCCCTGGCCGACTGCCCCAGGTTTATGGAGGGCGTTAAGCTCGGCACGGCGGAATCAGGCCTCCTCACTGAGGTCTCCGACCTCGTCGCCAGCCGCCAAAACACCGGTGCCTTCTCCTTCGCGGTCACTGCCGACATGCGAAGCTACTCCAGGCCAGGGAAACTTGCTGAGCAAAAAGGGTTTCCAAAGTTCCTCTGAATTCCTGTGAGGTAGGGGAACTTGGGGGAGCTCAGAGGAAGTTGGAGGGACTCCATGAAAAGGATGATCATCTTCACCCTCCTCATGGCTGGGATAGCTGCACTGACTGGCTCCGTCTCAGGGGGCAGTCCTACGCAAGTGGTGTCCTGCCTGGGGGATAGCATCACCGAGGGTACTCCCTACTCCGGGACGGAGAACACCTACCCAGCGCGGTTGCAAGCCTTGCTCGACGCGACCTACGGTTCAGGCAGTTTTCAGGTGATCAACCACGGGGTGGCGGGCTATCGAGCCGATCAGGTCCTGGCCGATCTCCAGAATCTGAATTGGATGAGCCAAGACAATCCGGACTATGTCCTGCTGCTGGTCGGAGGCAATGACCTGGCGCAACTGCAATCCATTGAGAGCACTGTAACTGAAGTGCAGGAAATCGTGAACTTGGTAACCGCCCACACCAATCCGGACGGTTCCCACCCCCAGATCATCGTCTCGGCCATCCTCCCGAACCTCATCTCCGAAGCGGCAACGTGGTGGGTATCGGTCTACAACGAGAGCCTGGAGAGCGATCTGACGGGGGTGGATATGTGGATCACTAGCAACTGGGATGACTTCTACGATCCAGCCACAGGCATGGCCAAGGCCTCCCTGATGGCCGATACCGTTCATCCCAACGTCCAGGGATACATGATGATGGCCGAGAACTGGTTCGATGCGCTCGACTCCCTCATTCCCACCACCTACTACGTGCGCCCCGATGGAGGCTCGCCGGCTCAGTGCACGGGCCTGGTGGACGCACCCTATCCCGGCAGCGGAACCGGCCAACCTTGCGCCTGGGACCACCCCTTTCGCGCCCTTCCGCCCGACGGCACGCCGCGCATCTCCGGCGGCGATACCTTGATCATCGGCGCCGGCAGCTACATGATGGGCTACGGCGCACCTGGCGCTGATAACTGCGAGTCTGCTTGGCCTTGGGACTGCCACATGCCACCCATCCCCAGCGGCCCCGATCCGGCCCATCCCACCCGCATCCTGGGCGCTGGCTGGGACAGCGGCTGCCCCAATCCGCCCGAGCTGTGGGGCACCGAGCGAGCGGACATGATCATCAACCTCACCGATGCCAGCAATGTGGAGGTGGCCTGCCTGGAGATCACCGACCACTCCGATTGCGTGGAATTCCACACCGGAGGCCTGGCCTGCCAGCGCGATGTCTATCCCTATGGCCCGTGGGCCGCCATCGGACTCTACGCTGAGGACTCAGCCAACATTTACCTCCACGACCTCAACATCCACGGCCTGGCCCACGCTGGGGTCTGGGCCGGCCGCCTCACCGACTGGACGGTGGAGGACGTGCGCATCGCCGACAACGGCTGGGTGGGCTGGGACGGCGACATTGACGGCAACGACTCCAACTCAGGCACGATGCTCTTCCGGCGCTGGACGGTGGAATGGAACGGCTGCGGCGAGACCTACCCCGGCGAGGAGCCCACCGGCTGCTGGGCTCAGACGGCCGGCGGCTACGGCGACGGCGTCGGCACCGGTGCCACTGGCGGCGACTGGATCATTGAAGACTCTGCTTTTTTGCACAATACCTCCGATGGCCTCGACTTGCTCTATCATAGCCTGGGCGGGAGCATCACCATCAATCGCGTGCGGGCCGAGGGCAACGCGGGGAATCAGATCAAGACCACCGGCCCCGTTACTATCGAGAATACCATCATCGTTGGTAACTGTGGCTTCTTCGACGGACAGCCATTTACCTATAATGTTGACAACTGTCGCGCCCTGGGTACGGCCCTGGCCCTCGATCTGTGCCCAGGCAACCAGGCCACCGTGATCAACAACACCCTCACCAGCGAGGGAGACTGCCTGATCACTGCGGAGTGCTACGGCACCTGCGACGGATCTGAGTTGGTCCTGGGGCGTAACAACATCTTCCAAGGCCACACCGACTTCCTGCAGCCATGGGAGAACACCTGTCTTACCTGGAGCGGGGGTTTTCCCCACGATCCTTTCGACATAGATTACTCGGTGATCCACCAGGTGAAGAACGACCCTTGCCCAGGATCCCACGACATCTGCGGCGTCTCGCCCGGCCTAGTCAATCCTTCCATTGACGCTTTCGACGCCCACCTGCTCTCGGACAGCCCCGCCATTGACGCCGGCATCAACGCAGCCGCGCCAGCCGTTGACTTCGACGGCAACCCTCGCCCCCTGGATGGCGATTCCGACGGGATTGCGGTGACAGATATCGGGGCCGACGAATTCACCCTGCTGGGCGATCTCGATCACGACTGCGACGTGGATATCACCGACATCATGCTGGTAGCCGCCTGCTGGCATAGCACGGATCCCGCGTGTGCCCAGTACGACCTCGATGACGACGGCGATATAGACATCGTGGACATCATGCTAGTGGCCGTGCACTGGGGAAAGTCATGCTGAGCAGTAAAACCCACGGAGTTTCCCCAAGTTCCCCTGAGTTCCTGTAAAACGGGGGAACTCGGGGGAACTGAGGGGAACTTGGAGGGACCTATGAGAAGAATACTCATACTCGTCTTAGTCGTGGCTTTGGCCGGTGTTCCCAAGGTGGGCGCCCTCGCGCCCCAAGTCAAACTGAAGCTGGAGCCCGCCGAAGTAACGGTGGGCCTCCACGAGACCTTCACCGTACAGGTGATGATCGAGGGGGCCAGCGATCTGGGGGCCTTCGAGTTCGATCTGACCTACGACCCGTCCATTTTGCGTTTTGAAGGGGCAACCGTAGGCGAGTTCATTAGGAGCACGGGGCGTTCCGTGGTTCCTGTTGGGCCAGAGGTGGACGGCGCGGGAGGACGGGTGACCCTGGGAGCCATCAGCTACGGGAACGGGGACGGGCCCAGCGGCACAGGTGTGTTGGCCACCATCACCTTCGTCGCCCAGGGGGAGGGCAGTACGGCCCTGGAGATGTCGAAGGTTCAGGTGCTGGACACAGCGGTCAATGTCCAACCCATCACGGTGGCAGGTGGTCGGGTCGTCGTGAGCGGCGCAGCAGCCCCGGCGCCCGTGGTCTCAGCCACCCCCCAGCCGACAGGCACGCCCGCGACACTTGCCGCGCCCACTACGGCACCCGCTCCCCTGCCCTCGCCGACCCCCAGCATCACAGAACCGCCCTCGGCAGGAGGCACCCGCTTGATCGTGCTCGGCTCTGGACTAGCAGTCTTGGCAGCCATCATCCTGGCCATCCTGATCCTGCGTCGCAGGCCGAAAAGTTGAGCTGCGGGCGTGCGCAGCGAAAGCCTGGGGAGTACGAGGGGTGTCCCCTCGTCTCTCCTCTCCCCCCAAATGTTGGAGCTTGCGCCCAATCGCTGCGCAAGCCAAGCTGCGGGGAGATGTTGCAAGCCACCCGTTTTTGTGGTATACTATTTGGCAGAAGCAAGTTGTTACGGCTGGCGAATCGCTGCAAATGGGTTCACGTCAGAGGAAGAGATATGTCGGTGTTCACCACCCGCCCCGTCATCATGGGCAGGCGAGGTGTGGTCACTTCGGGGCATTACCTGGCCACTGCGGCCGGCTTTCGCATCATGGAGCAGGGCGGCAATGCTATTGACGCTGCGGCGGCCATGTGCTTTTGCCTCAATCTGCTGGAGCCGCAAAGCAATGGCATCGGCGGCGAGGTGCCCACGCTGATCTACTCGGCGAAGGAGAGAAAAGTCTTCGCCATCAGCGGCCTGGGCTGGTCGCCCAAGGCTTTCACCATCGAGTGGTGCCGCGAGCACGGCATTGACCTCATCCCTGGCGATGGCTACCTGCCAGCGTGTGTCCCCGCGGTAGTGGACACCTGGGCAACAGCACTGGCCCGCTTTGGGACGATGAGTTTCTCCCAGGTGCTTCAGCCCGCTATCGAGCTGGCGGAGAACGGTTTCCCGGTCTACCATCGCCTTCATGCTAGCCTGGCGGCCAATGTTCGCAAATTCACCGAACTATATCCCACCACCGGCGAGATCTACTACCCCGACGGCCGCGTGCCGGAAATCGGCGAGCTCCTTCGCAACCCAGATTGGGCAAACGTGCTGAAGCTGATGTGCCAGGCAGAGGCCGCAGCCCGGCACAAGGGCCGTGTGGCTGGCATCGAAGCGGCGCGCGATGTTTTCTACAAGGGCGAGATCGCGGAGCGCATCGTTGATTTCATCACCAACCACCCGGTTGAAGACGCCAGCGGAACTGCCCACACGGGCTTGCTCTCTTACAAGGACTTGGCGGAGTGGCGCGCTACCATCGAGGAGCCAGTGACCTTGAACTACCGCGGTCTCGATGTGCACAAGTGTTCCTCGTGGACCCAGGGGCCGGTTTTCCTCCAGCAGTTGGCTATCCTGGAGGATTTCGATCTCAGGGCGCTGGGACATAATTCGGCCGACTACCTGCACGTGCTGATTGAGACAGCCAAACTGGCTTTCGCCGATCGCGAGGCATACTACGGCGACCCCCTGTTCGACGAGGTGCCCTTTGAGGTGCTGCTTTCCAAGGAGTACGCTGCTGAACGTCGTCGTCTCATCGGCAAGGAAGCATCGCGAGAGTTGCGCCCTGGCGATGTCGGGCGTGGCGTGCCAGCTTATGCCACCTTCGATGTGCTGGGAGACAACCGCCGGGCGCTGAACATGGCGGGGCGTGAAGTCCGCGATCTGGGCCTAAGCCACGCCCATGTAGGCGACACCACCCATCTGGATGCCGTTGATGGTGAAGGCAACATGGTAGCCGCAACCCCGAGCGGTGGCTGGATTGGCTCCTCTCCGATTATCAAGGGGTTGGGCTTCCCCCTTGGCACGCGTGGGCAGATGTTCTACCTGAACCCACAGCGACCCAATGCCCTTGCCCCACACAAACGCCCCCGCGCCACGCTGACGCCTACCCTGGTCACCAAGGATGGCGAATCGCTCATGGTGTTCGGCACGCCAGGCGGCGATTGCCAGGATCAGTGGACGCTGCAATTCTTCCTCAACTTCGTGGACTTTGGCATGAACATTCAGGAAGCCCTTGATGCGCCTACTGTTCACTCCGTTCATTTCCCGTCGTCCTTTTATCCGCGTGACGCTTATCCTGGCCGCATGGTGGCCGAGGGGCGCATTCCACGAGAAGTCATCGCAGAGCTGGAACGCCGTGGGCACGAAGTGGTGATCACCGATGGTTGGGCGAATGGCAAGGTGATGGGTATTTACTACGACCGAGCGCGCGGGATCATCCTGGGTGGCGCATCGCCCAAGGGGATCATCGGCTATGCGTTAGGCTGGTAACAAATTAGGAGGGAAAGATGAAGACCAAACTACAAGCACCCGTACTCCTGATTTGCTTATTGTTTCAACTAATAATGGGGGTGGGTCTGGCTGAGGCGGCGGACCCTGGCGTGCACATCGTCCAGAGGGGTGACACGCTTTACTCCATAGCCCGTCGCTATGGCACCACGGTGAGCGCCCTGGTGCAGGCTAACGGCCTGCGCAATCCCAATCGTATCTACGTTGGCCAGCGATTAGTCATACCGGGGACAGCCGCTGCATCCAGCTCTTCTTCGTCTGGTTCTGTTCACGTGGTACAGCGGGGCGAGAATCTGTTCCGCATTGCCCTACGCTACGGCACCACAGTTCAGGCCTTGGCCCGGGCCAACAATCTCTCCAACACCTCGCTGATCTACGTAGGCCAACGGCTGGTGATTCCGGCGGGGGGTTCAGCTTCTCCCGCGCCAGCGACCTCCGGTGTTTCTGCTCCTACCGCGGGTAAGTGGATCGAGATCAGGCTGGCCAGCCAGAGCCTGGTGGCCTACGAGGGACAGCGACCTGTGTACTGGGCTACCGTATCCACAGGCACCTATCGGACGCCTACGCCCAAGGGCCGCTTTCGTATCTACAGCAAGCTGCGTTCGGGAACGATGGTCGGCCCTGGCTACTATCTCCCCAATGTCCCTTACATCATGAATTTCTACGGGGGTTATTCCATACATGGCACTTACTGGCACAACAACTTCGGCTGGCCCATGAGCCACGGCTGCGTCAACATGAGGATCAGCGATGCCCAGTGGCTATACAACTGGGCCCCCATAGGCACATTGGTGGTCATTCACTAAGAGCCTGTCCGAAAAATGCTCACGGCGGACCTTAGTCCGCCGCCTGCTTA
>CAZRSI010000145.1:0-6851 GCA_964602575.1 uncultured Anaerolineae bacterium | reverse complement strand
ATAACCACCTTTTACCAGGATGAGGACGCCGTGCGTCGTATGTTGAAGGAGGCAACGGCCATGTACGGCCCGCAGGGCTAGGAGGTGGGCCATGCACATCTACCGCTGTGAACTGAGATTGATGGAGCCCACCTTTTTCAGCAGCCGGGAGGTGAGCAACTATTACCAGACGGAGGCACTCATCGGCAATATCGCCCTGGCGTATGCCTTTGGCTTCTGCCAGGCTCCATATTTCAACGACGGCACCATCTACTACCGGGAACACCTGACGGCGCTGAACGAGCGGGGCCTTTACGTCACGCCGGCCACTATCGTGGGCGAGCCTCGCTTCAGCCTGGGCCAGTTCAATGCCCAGGCCGATGCTTACTGGTACGCCTTTGCCAACAACGTTATCGTCACCCGACCGGACGGCACGTGGGTTAGAAAAGAAGGTGGCAAGTGGCGCATATACTGGCCGGATGGAAGGCGCAAATGGGTAGATCTCGAAAACCGGCCACAGCACGGCCGCATTCGATTCCTGGCCATTGACAACCGGGCGGTGGCGTTCGTGTTGAGCCGAGAGCCGGTACGACCGCCGAGCTACATTCGCCTGGGTAAGTTCATGAGCAAGGCACGGGTGGAAGCGAAAAAGCAACGCTATGAAGTGGTTGAAGCCCAGGAAGTGCGTGTGCCCTTCCTGCTAAACCCGGCCGACCTGCCCCCGGAGGCGAGGCTTAAGCTCTTCGACCTGATAAGCGTGCCCCCCACGCCCCTGGTGCGCAACGCCGTGCTCAGCGGCCGTTTCTATCGCCTGGCGGATGGCACGATGCTGCCGGTGGGGATGCAGTTTGGAGTGGAGAAATTAGAGCCGCGCAAATGACCACTATAACTCTCCTCTCCCACGCCGAAAAATTAGCCCCCACTAACCTGTGGAGCCTAAAATATCCGCCATTGTATCACCAACTCCGCACCTACCAAGCGCTGCAAGAGCACGATCTGGTGGTTAACACCTACAACACTGGCACTGGCAAGACTATCGCCAGCCTGCTCTACCTGTTCGATCTAAATAGGATGGGCAAGAATGTACTTTTCATTGCTCCCACCAACGCACTGCTGGCCCAGCACGCCGAGGACATCGAGCAATTCGTGGCCGCCAATAACCTTAGCTTCAAGGTGCTGCGCGTCACTGCCGCCGATGTGCGAGCTATCGAGAGTGGCCTGCGCCCCGGCGAAACCCTGCAACGCCTCATCCGCAACTACCTGGAGTTCGAGTCCGGAGCGCCATGGCGAAAGCCTATCATCTTGGTCGTCAACCCCGATATCTTCTACTACGCCCTCTTCTTCCGCTACCATGCCCATGACCGGCTCAACGTCTTCGAACGCTTCCTGACTGCCTTCGACTACATCGTGGTAGACGAGTTTCACTACTACAACTCGAAGCAACTAGCTAACTTCCTCTTCGCCTTCGCCCTCTTCGATCAGTTCGGCTACTTCGAGGTGCGCGAACGCAAGGTCTGCCTGCTCTCGGCTACGCCGGCCCCCCAGGTACTAACCTACCTGGATCGGCTGTTCGGCTCCCGCTGGGCATTGATCAGCCCTGCCAACGAGCCAGCCGAGAGCGCCGACTACCCCACCACACCCACGCTGACCTCGTTGGAGCTGACTATAGTCGAAGGAGAGATGCAGGAGTGGGCCGCAGCTTATCGAGAGGAGTTAGCCAGTTGGGTGATCGAGAACGACCTGGACGGCGCGCTCATCAGCTCCAGCTTGTGGCGTATCAACGAAGCCTACGACGCATTGCGTTGCGTCTTGTCCGAGGAACGGATAGGACGCATCACCGGACCGGAACCGGCGGAGGAACGGCTCAAAGCTACTGCCCGCGACCTGATCCTGGCCACTCCCACAGTGGACATCGGCTACAACTTCGTCAAGCTGAACAAGCAGCGGCAGAACGTGGACTTCGTGATCTGCGATGCCCGCTTCGGCGACGAGCTGATCCAGCGCATCGGCCGGGCGGGACGAGTGCTGGGCAAGCCGGAGCACGACCGCCCCAGCCATGCCGTGGCCCTCCTAACACCCGATGCGGCCGGAGCTCTCACCTCCCTGGACGGTCAGACCTTGACCCGTGCCGAGTTCGCCAGGGCTGTGGCCGAGTGCAGCCAGTTACCACCGCGTCACTCCCTTTACGCCTATGTGCGCTCTCACGCCATAACCGAGTGCTTCTGGCCCATCTGGCAGATGGGAAAGGCCATACCACCCGATCTACAGGACGAACTGGATGCGCTCTACGAGCGCATACGAGAGATCTTTGCCCCACACAGCCGGCGTACTCCCGGCGGCCTGCGCGGCTTCTTCGCCCGCTACGAAGGACGGGAACGCTGGCTGCACGAGACGCGGAGCGGCCAGATGCCGCTCAACAAGTATACCGCTCGCCAAGTAGCCGACTGGCTGGAGTGGCTGGACCCCGAGAGGGGCCGCTGCGACCCAGCCGAGTTGCTGCCACACCTGCCCCAGTTGCTGGCTGAAGAGGCTCAACAACGAGCGCTACGGGAATTCGTCCAGAGCCAGGTGGCCATCACCAGAGCCCTATTCGCTTTTCGCGACTCCTTTCAAGGACCCACCGCCGTGGTGTACGACCCGCAGCACTTACTCTCCAGTCAGACAGTCAATACTTACGACCTCTTTCACCTGATCAGTTACTATAAACTGACTTTGCTTTCAGGCCGGGCACAGTTCCTGCGGGAGTGCGCCGAGACCGACCTGCAGGGCGAGTTCTACGTGCGGCTGTGGAGTCGGCGGGACCCCAAACTGAGCCTGGAGTTGGTCTACGAGAGCGAAGACGACCGAGAAATTTTCGAGCGCAAGTGGTGCGGTGCACCGGTAGCCCTGCGCGGACTGCGGCTGGTAGCTCGGGAGCAGGGAGGTGACATAGTGGCCGGAGCATTGGATGAGAGAATGGTCGAAACCTTGGCCAGGCGACTCTTACCACTATTGATAATCCCACCAGAGGATGTGGGAGCCATGATAGCCCGGTTGCGGGGGACGGATCTCTGGTCCCGCAGACTCACAGTGCGCTTCCCCGATGGCACCGCTGACGACGACTATCGAGTACTACTAGGTACGGCAGCCTTCCTGGCACATGCCGAGCTACAAACTCATTTCCTGCTAAAAGAGCGACTGAGGGAGGAGGCGATTATCTTGTGAAGAGAGCTACAGACAAGATAACCGCAGGTAGGATAACCGCGGATGCGCGGAAAAACACGGATTGGGAATGCTCTGATCCGCGCCTTTCTGACAATCCGTGGCTATCAATCAGCGGCTACGAGCACATAGGAGGCAAGCCATGAGCACCAACTCGAACACACTCTACTCCATCGTTCTTACTCTTACCCCTACTCGCGAGACGACGGTCCGCGTGACAATGGGACACCAGGCCCACGCCGCCTTCCTGCGCACGGTGCGGGAATCGGACGCGGCCCTGGCTGAGGTGCTGCACATGCCTCATATGCCCATCCGACCATTCACCGTCTCCACCCTTCAGGGCACACCCCCAGCACAAGGCGGGCGAATCTATCTCTCGCCTGAGAAGACCTACTGGCTGCGCTTCACCGCCCTCTACCAACCTATCTTTGAACGGTTCATGGCCCGCTTCCTGCGCGGCGAGGGACGCCCCGTCATCCGCCTGGGCCGAGCGGTGCTCCTCATCAGAGAAATTCTGGCCACGCCCGGCAGCCACCCCTGGGCGGGATACACCACCTGGCAGAAACTGGTCAGCGAGGCAAAACCCGACCCCGAAATCACCCTGGAGTTTGCCTCCCCCACTGCCTTCGGCTTTGGCCAACAGGAGTGGGGCAAGAAGATAATGGTGCTGCCCTTGCCCGAGACGGTGTTCGACAGCCTGGCCCGCTCGTGGAACGCCATAGCCCCTCTACCATTCCACATAGACCGCCAGGAGCTGCGGGACTACCTGGACGAGCATGTGGTGGTCACGCAGATCGAAAACCTGCGCACGCGGATGCTGCGCTTTCGCAATTCGCTGCAAGTCGGCTTTATGGGGCAGGTAACTTACGGCCTGATGGCCGAGGATAAGGCTATTCAGACCAAGCTCAACGCCCTGGCCGATTTCGCCTTCTACGCCGGGGTAGGGATGAAGACAACCATGGGCATGGGACAATGCCGACGTATCCCATCCAAAGAAGCCTGATGGAAACACCTGACTATCTGCCCATTTCGATGCTGAATCAGTTGGAGTACTGTGAGCGGCGCTTTTGGTTGATGTACGTCTGCGGCGAAATGGACATCAACGCGCCGGTGCTGGAGGGCATCCAGCAGCATGAGCGGGCCCACAGCGAAGGCCTCAGACGGGAGGGCGAGACCACCATCCATCGCCGCGTTTACCTCTGGTCCGACAGACTGCGTGTGTCGGGCTTTGCCGACGTGGTGGAGGAACGGGCAGGCGAATTGATACCCGTGGAGTACAAGCACGGTCGCATGGGGCGTTGGCTGAACGACCACATCCAGTTGTGCGCCCAGGCCATCTGTCTGGAGGAACGAACGGGGCGACCGGTGCGAAGAGGCGAGATATTCTACTGGCGCTCGCGGCGACGAGTGAGGGTCGACATCACCCCTGAGCTACGAGCCCACACCGAGGAGGCAGTGGCGCGAGCCTTTGCCCTGCTGGAAACGGGACAGATACCGCCACCCCTCAACCGTCGGGCCAAATGCCGCGATTGCTCGCTGGAGGGCATCTGCCTGCCCCGCGAGGTGCTTTGCCTGCTGGGGAGACAGACCTGATGGCCCAACTGCAAACCTGGGGAGACGACATGGCCACTCTGTACCTGACCGAGCCGCGTTCGCTGATCAAGAAAGACGGCGACACATTGGTAGTGCACATCCCGGAGAACAAAGAGCGGGGCACGCCGAAACGAAAAGCCCGCGTGCCGCTGATCAAGGTCACCCAGGTTGTCGTTTATGGCGACGTAACCTTGACCAGCCCGGCATTGGCTGCTTTGCTAGAGCAGGGGGTAGACATCTGCTTCTGCTCGTACTCTGGTCGGTTCCGTGGGCGGCTGACCCCGCCCTTGAGCAAAAACAGCTTGATTCGGCTGGAGCAGCACAAAGCTCACCACGACCCGGTACGGGCTTTCGCCCTGGCACGGGCCTTTGTGCGGGGCAAACTGGCCAACATGCGGGTGATGCTGATGCGGGCCAACCGCAAGCGCGACGAGGTGACCATTGCGCAAGCAGCCGAATCGCTGAAAGGGATGCTGGATCAGATAGACGACCTGGATCCAGAGGAGGTTACGGCGCCACCCGACCCATCTCGTCCTCAGGCGGACAGCGCCTACGGCACGCTGCTGGGATTAGAGGGCTCAGGAACCGCGCGCTACTTCAGCGTCTTTGGACGGTTGTTAAACGACGATTGGGGCTTCGAGCGCCGGACCAAACGCCCCCCACGCGATCCTGTCAATGCCCTCCTTTCCTTCGGCTACGTACTGTTGATGAATCAGGTGGCCTCGGCGGTCAGCATCGTGGGGTTGGACCCCTACGTAGGGTTTCTACACTCCTCACAATTCGGCAAGCCGGCTCTGGCGCTGGACGTGATGGAAGTTTTTCGTCCTTTGGTCGTTGACTCGGTGGTATTGACCGTGTTGAACAATCGCATGTTGACAGAGCGGGACTTTCGGGAGGAATTGGGTGCCTGGCGGCTGACGGATGAAGGGAGGCGCACCTTCCTGACCAAATTCGAAGAGCGGCTGGGTACCGAGATTCAGCATCCGGTGTTCAACTACAAAGCAACTTATCGGCGCTGCATAGAACTGGAAGTGCGGCTGGTAGCCAAATGGTTGACCGGTGAGATTTGCGAATTCAGGCCTTTTATGGTAAGATAGGGAAATGAAGCGCGGGAAACCGCAGCGGACACTATACGTGGTGGCCTACGACATCCCCAGCGACCGTCGCCGCACGAAGGTGCACAAGACGCTATGTGGATTCGGTCAGTGGACCCAATACAGCCTGTTTGAGTGTTACCTGACTGAGAAAGAGTTGGTGGCTTTGCAGGGCAAGTTAGACAAGCTGTTGAAGCCGGAGGAAGACAGCGTACGTTTCTATCCGTTATGTGCTTTCTGCGCGAGCAAAGTAGCGACCATTGGCTCTCCCCCACCGCAGGAGAGAGACATCTTTGTGATCTAACGAACCAACATCCGCGTTTTTCTGCCCATCCGCGATTCTCGAGCACTGAAGCACCCTCCCGAGATACGGGAGGCGCTCGCAACAGACCAACAGAGCATGAACCACAAGATATAGAGAGATAAGAGGAGAAAAGCCTAGAAATAGTGGTTAATAACTGGCGAGCCTGGAGCCTGATAGTTCGGACACTTGGCCGCGGGGTCAGGGTCTCGCTGAAAGCAGAGAGGTGGAGTGAACATAGCGGATAAAGGGGAAAAGATGGGAGTTTTCAGGATAGTAGTGGGGCCTTTATGGTTCGTATGGCTCTTAGTTCCGCATATAGCGGGCCAAAAGTGGGGCTTTGTCCCAGGCTAGCGTGTGCAGTATCACCACCCAGAATCCCGACCGAGGGATTGAAACTATCTTATCTAGCAGCGTCGCTACAGCTTCTTGGAGGTATCACCACCCAGAATCCCGACCGAGGGATTGAAACGGGAAGGTATAAGTACAGAAATCCAACAGATGCCGGGTATCACCACCCAGAATCCCGACCGAGGGATTGAAACCGACGATCCACATCATCGTCGAACCACTCACATAGCGTATCACCACCCAGAATCCCGACCGAGGGATTGAAACTAGTGCCGGCAGGGATGCCAAGGATCCACCGCATGAAGTATCACCACCCAGAATCCCGACCGAGG